>JAFQKD010000079.1 GCA_017397075.1 Oscillospiraceae bacterium
ACCCGGAATGTAAGCACGGGCAGGCTCAATCTCCTCCTTGGGGAAAACGAGACGGTGCTTCACGGTGCCGGGTATATCACGGATATCCTCTGCGGGAAGCGCTTCCGCATTTCCGCAAGATCCTTCTTTCAGGTAAATCCCCTGCAGACCGAGAGGCTCTATTCCCTTGCGGTGGAGGCTGCGGGACTTACGGGGCAGGAAACCGTCATTGACGCCTACTGCGGCGTGGGCACCATCGGCATCATTGCGGCGGATAAGGCCAGGGAGGTCCTTTCCGTGGAAGTGAATGCCGATGCGGTGAAAAATGCCGGGACAAATGTGACCCTTAACGGACTAAAAAACGTCCGCGTCTTCGAGGGAGACGCGGGGGAATTTATGACCGCCATGGCAGAAGATGGTCGGAAAGCGGACGTGGTGTTCACCGATCCGCCGAGAGCGGGCTGCAGCCGGGAGTTTCTCTCCTCGCTTCTTTCCCTCTCTCCGGAGAAGATCGTTTATATTTCCTGCAATCCCGAGACCCAGGAGCGTGACCTCAAATTCCTCACCAAAAACGGCTATAAGGTAAAAAAGATCCGCCCCGTGGATATGTTCCCTTACACAAGGCATATCGAGACCGTAGTGAGCCTCACACGCAAAACCTGAAAAATACAGGAGGAAGACAAATGATCCATACCATCCTGTGGGATGTGGACGGCACGCTGCTGGACTTTCATGCAGCGGAGTATGCTGCCATCAAAAACCTCTTCGGTGAGTTTCGGCTTGGAGAGTGCACCGAGGAGATGATCCTGCGGTATTCTGCCATCAATGACGGCTACTGGAAGCGTCTGGAGCGGGGGGAGGTCACAAAGCCTCAGGTGCTTCTGGGCAGATTTCGGGATTTTTTCGGGGAATACGGGCTGGATACCTCCCTTGCTGAGGAGTTTAACCGCAGTTATCAGCTGGCGCTTGGGGACACCATCGTTTTCCGGGATGACTGTCTTGAGATCATCCGTTCCCTGCGGGGAAAGGTGAAACAGTATGTGGTCTCCAACGGCACGGTGGTTGCCCAGACGAAGAAGCTGCGGCTTTCCGGTTTGGGGGAGCTGATGGACGGCATTTTCCTCTCCGAGGAGCTTGGGGTGGAAAAGCCCAACACCGCCTTTTTTGAAAAAGTCTTTGCCGCCATCGGGGATACAGACCGCAGCGGCGTTCTCATCGTGGGCGATTCCCTCACAAGCGACATCCGCGGCGGCATGAACGCCGGCATCCGTACCTGCTGGTACAATCCCGAGGGCGCTCCCGTTCCGGAGGAATACAGCATTGACCATGTGATCGGCGACCTCCACGAGGTTTTGGCGCTGATATAAAAATCGGGGATCACCGTTCGTGATCCCCGAAGGTATATTGTTTATCCCAAAAGCGCCACGGCAACATCGTTTACGTTTGTGCCGGTGGGACCTGTGATGATGAGACCTCCCGTTTTCTGCAGAGCATGATAGGCATCGTTTTCCCGCAGAACATCGAAAACCGTAAGACCGTGGGCGGCAAGCTCTGCTGCGGTCTCGTGATCTGCATAGCCGCCTGCCGCATCGGTAGGACCGTCGGTACCGTCGCTTCCCACGCTGAAGACGGCAGCGCCGGGGATGCCCGCGATGCCCGCGGCAGCGGAAAGGGCAAGCTCCTGATTTCGTCCGCCCTTGCCGTGACCGGTAAGCTGCACCACGGTTTCGCCGCCTGCAATGAAGGCGAGCTTTTTGCCGCAGCCTGCATGGGTCTTCAGCATGGACGCAAGGAAAGACCCCGCCTCCTTTGCCTGACAGGAAAGCTGATCGGTAAGAAGCACCGGTTCATAGCCAAGTTCGGCGGCGGCATTTGCTGCTGCGGTGCAAAGCTCCCGCACAGAGCCTGTGATGCGGGTGGTGACGTTTGCCAGTGTTTTCGGCGTTTCCTGCATGAGAAGCGCCTTCGCTTCGTCCGTGAGACGCAGACGGTATTTTTCCGCAATGGCCATGGCTTCCCCGCAGGTGCTTGTATCGGGTACGGCGGGGCCGGAGGCGATCATATCCAGCGGGTCGCCCAGAATATCGGAAAGGACGATGGAGAACACCTTTGCCGGAGCGCAGTGCAGAGCAAAACGGCCGCCCTTTACGGCGGAAAGCCGCTTGCGGATGGTGTTCATCTCCACAATGTCCGCACCGCAGGCAAGAAGCTGCCCGGTAATATCCTGCAGCTCATCTCCGGGGATAAGGGGTTTCTCAAAAAGAGCGCTGCCGCCGCCGGAGAGGAGAAAGAGCACCGTGTCCTCCGCAGTCAGATCCTGCACGAGGGCAAGCGCCTTTTCTGTTCCCGCAAAGGAATTTTCATCGGGAACGGGAT
>JAFQKD010000080.1 GCA_017397075.1 Oscillospiraceae bacterium
CTCGGATGAAATCTGCTTCGCAGATGAAATTAAATCCACCCGCCCGCCGTCAAGGCGGGTTTCATCCCCGTAGGGGATTTCATCATCGAAGATGATTTCACCCACCCGATAGGGTGGATTTAGTTGAAAAGAACCCACACTTGTCGTAGACAAATGTGGGTTCTTTTCTGGTACGCCGGACAGGATTCGAACCTGCGACCTTTGGCTCCGGAGGCCAACGCTCTATCCAGCTGAGCTACCGGCGCATGTGACTTTGTAAGTCAGCAGATGGAATTATAACAGAAAGAAACACAAATGTAAAGGGGTATCGGGAAGAAAATATTGTTTTCAGAATGTTTTGTTTCACATTGTATTTCATATTGCGGCGTGGTAAAATGAAAGCACAATCTGTCGGAAAGGACATAATCAGTATGGAAACAGACATTAACCGCTTCCGGGGAATGTTTTTCGGCGGCTTTAACCGTCGGGATGTGGCGGATTATATCGAGCTTCTGGCTGCCGAGCGCAACCGTCTTCAGGTGAAGGCGGAGGAGCTTGAAGGCCGGGTGAAACGCCTGCAGGGGGAAAACGCCACCGTGCGCAGCTTTGCGGAAGGTGAGCGCCGTGCCGCAGAGGATACCCGCCGCACACTTGAGGCGGAGTATGCCCAAAAGCAGGCTGAGCTTGAGGCAGACTTCCGGGAAAAGGAAGAGGCGCTCCGTCAGGACTTTGCCGCAAAGGAAGCTGCCATGCGGCAGGAAAATGAGGAGCTTCGCCGGAAATACGAAGAGGAGATCGCACAGAGAGTGTTGCGGGAGCTTGAGGCAGTCATGCCCCTTCTGGACGGCATCGCCGCAGATACGGCTGCCGATGCGGAGGAGCTTCGCTCCAGAATGGAATACCTTTGCGACGGTCTGGAGACTTCCGCAAGCGCTGCGGCAGAGGTTTGCCGCAGGATCGAGGAGCTGCAGCAGCAGCTTCGCGGGGAAGAGACGTCTCAGGGCTGAAGGGCGATAACCTCAAGTCCTTCCCGCTCGGCACGGCGGACGGTATCCCTTGTGCCGCCGGAGGAGCCGTTATACACGGCAACAAGTACCGATGAACGGGAGATCATGTATTGATTTCGCCGCTGCATACAGCCGGGAGCGTAGGTTTCCTGCAGCACGGTAACGTGTGTGCAATGAGAAAGCAGTTCCTCATAACGCAGGCGTGATTCGCTGTTCCAGCCGTCTGCCTGTGTTCTGCAGGGGATGGCGGCTTCCAGTGTGATCTCCGGATGCTCTTTTTTGAGCCGCAGCACCGCCTCACAGAAGTAGGTATCGGTACCCATGGCCATGCCGCAGATAAAGTGGCGGATGCCGGACCAGTACAGGGCATCCGCAACGTCATAGATCCGGGTTTTCAGATCCAGACAGCGGGGATCGGATTCTCTTGTTCCCCATGGAAGCTTTGTGGGACGGTGGCCTGTAAAGCAGCAGACTTGCGGGCGGGGGATCGGTTCCTGCATAGATTCACACCCTCTCCTTATGCAGTGGAACGAATGTTCGGCTATCAGTATAACAGCCGCAGCGCCAAAATGCAATGCGGACTTCAGAGGAGGAAATGCCATGATCGCAAAGCCCTTTGCCAGAGTATCACCGGAAGCGGTAGGTATCCGCAGTGAAGATGTGCAGCGGCTGCTTGACAGACTGAGCATGCTGCCTGCAGGGCAGGAGCCCCATCATTTCCTGCTCATGAGACACGGTAAAGTGGCTGCCGAAGGTCACTGGGCGCCTTATACCGCTGACATGCCCCACAATCTGGCCTCTGTCAGCAAGACCCTTACCAGCACAGCAGTGGGGTTTGCGGTGCAGGAGGGACTTATATCCCTTGAGGATAAGGCAGTGGATCTCCTGCCGGATAAGCTTCCGGAAGAGCTGCAGCCGGAAATGAAGAACATGACCGTGAAGATCCTTCTGGAAATGGGAGCCGGTCAGGAAGCCGGAGACGCCCACGGCGGCATCAAGGGGGAAAAGCGCCTTAAGTGGCAGGCAAAGCATCAGGCCCGTCAGGCTGCGGAAAAGGATCAGGCGAAGATCTTCTTTTCCACGCCGCTCATTTATGAACCCGGCACGGTTTTTGGGTATAACGGTCTGTGCTCCTATCTGCTTTCCCTGATCGTCACCCGGAAGAGCGGTATGGATCTTATGGACTATCTGACCCCCAGACTTTTTGCGCCTCTGGGCATACCCAAACCCAATGCAAGCCGTGATGCCCTTGGCATCTGTTCCGGTGCAGGCGGTGTGTATCTCTCCGCGGAAGAGCTTGCCGCTGTTGGGCAGTTCTATCTGCAGAAGGGGATGTGGGAAGGAGAGCAGCTTCTCTCCGCCGAATGGGTCACCGAAGCCACGAAGAAGCACCTGCCCACCAAGAGTGAGGTCGGCGAGGACTGGAGTCAGGGATACTGCTGGCAGTTCTGGCGGGGACGGCACAATACCTTCCGCTTCTGCGGCGCCTTCGGGCAGATGTGCGTGTGTATGCCGGAGTTGGATGCGCTGTTTGTCATCGAATCCGGTGTGGATGTGGATTATATGGCAGATGTGCTGAACGCGTTTTACGATACGCTTATCGGCAAAATGGAAGACAATTCCTTGCCCGAAAACGAAAAGGCCCTTTCCGCGCTTCGTGAGCGGTGCGAAAATCTCGCTCTTGCCTCTCCCGTTTCCGCACCTGCGGCAGGCGCTGCCGCCATGGCAGGAACATGGAGCTTTGCGGAAGGTCCCGTGAAAAAGGCGGAGATCTCCCTTGCGGGCGGCAACGTAAAGGCCGTGCTCTCCATGCAGAATGGAACGACCCTCACCTTTGACGGCTGCGGCGCGCAGGAGATCGGTCTTGCAAACGAAGCGGGCGCTCCTGCGCAGTGGGCGGTCACCGCGTGGTCGGAGGAGATCGGACTTCTGTGCATCCGTGCGCGGCAGCTTTCCGGTTTCGGACGGATGGATGTGAAGCTTCGTCTGGCGGGAGATAAGCTTGGACTTTCCTTTAAGCTCAGCCGCTCTTTCGGCGGTGAGCAGGATGGCACCGAATATCTGAGCGAATAACAGCAAACGAAAAAGACGGAGAAGTCGTTGACTTCTCCGTCTTCCTGTTTGTGCGCTATGTTCAGTCGGCCTGTATACGGTAACCGTTCTTTTTGTCGTAGCTCATGCGGAAATCGATAGCGTGGGGAGGCGGGCAGGTATCCCATGCCTCGTCGCACAGCGCCTGAATGGTCTCCTGATCCGGGTTCTCAATGCCCCGCTCTTTTGCCATCTGCAGGGCGCAGTACTCAAACCACAGGTCGGTGAGACTGTTTTCCCCTTCACGGATGTCTGCATACTCCCGCTCAAACACGGCCTTCACGAAATCCAGCTTCCGCATACGGATACCCGTCTTGGCGGCTACCAGCATCATTCTGTCGGTGGTCTGGATGGCCTCGGGCAGAGATTCATACAGCTCCCATGCCTTTTCGTACTTCTTTGCCTTGCTGAGCCAGGCCATGTACTCAGCGGCAAAGGCGGGGTCCTTCTTGCTGACGGCGAAGGTGAACACCTTGTCGTAGTAGGCTTCTGCCTGTTCTTCGTTTCCGCGCAGATGCTCCAGAACCGCAAGATTCCGGTATGCCCATGCGTTGGGGGCAAGGTCAATGGATTCCAGCCATGCCTTTTCCGCAAGAGCCTCATACTTGTCCTTTTCCGGCCAATGCATGGCGATGGGAGCGGTGTGGGCATTGTCCCAGTGCTCAAAGAGCATGTTGCCGTAATGCAGCAGGCTGTACCATGTGCGGCCGCCGGGTCTGTCCAGACTCTCTTCCACAAGCGCTTTCCATTCGGGGGAGATCATCCAGGATGCGGGGATCTCTTCCGGGTCAGCCTCAGGCAGAATGCCGTTTTCCAGAAGGGCAAGCCACGGATACTGCTGTGTGCCAAGAGAACTCTTGGGGAAGCACATGGAGGCGGGCAGAGCCTTGTCCTGTGCAGCAGCTTCCCGCTGCAGCTCCAGTGCGCCCCAGCCGCTGGCGGCATGGACGATCTGGCAGGGAGAAACGGTCATATTTGCGTTGGCGCAGAAAACCTCGTTTATGCGCAGCAGCTCTTCTTCGGAGATGACGCTGTCCACATAAGCGCCCAGCGCATTGTTTGCCTCTTCCAGCGATACGCCGTGAACCGTTTCGGGATCCAGCTTTGCGCCGCCGTAGCACTGCGTCCATTCCAGAACCTGTCCTGCGGGGAAGGGCTTATCATGCATCTGGCTTCTGGCAAAGCCTGCCTGAATTTCCACATAAGCGCCGTCGCCGGGGCGGGAGAGAAATTCCTGCCAGCGGTCGCCGCCGCGATGGTTGCCCCAGCAGAACATCTTGTGATACAGCAGAGGTGCGGTGGAACGGTCATAGAAAACGTAGCCGTCCTTGTTTGCGCCGCCTTCCCATGTGGTCTTTACCCCTTCGGGAGGCTGGAAGAAATAGTCAAAGGCGCGGCTCGCGTTGCTGGGATAGGAGAGGTCCCCCTCCATCACGGAGAGATAGGGGAGTTTTTCGTAGGTCAGGTTGTCGCAGACCACCACGAC
>JAFQKD010000081.1 GCA_017397075.1 Oscillospiraceae bacterium
CTCAGCCTACGGTATGACAGATAGGTTTCCTGTTCCGGGAAAAGTGAATTTTGCCGCAGGCGAAGGATGAGAAAGTGAAAATGCCAGCGTCTGCATTTTTCCCTCCCTGCATCTACAGTTTCCCGACAAAATCGATCCCACGGATGTTCCATCCGTGGGATTTTCTTACTTAGGGATATATCGAGGGCAAGCCGGGTCATCCGGTTTTCTTTGCTTTGTTCTTCCGTAAATGCACTGCCCGCAGCACACAGGCAGATACTCACCGTCCCCAAGCGTATAATGCTGCACAAAACACAGACAGCTGCTGCAAACCCGTAAATGCATAAACTTCCCCCATCATTTCGTTGAAAATTTTTGCAAAGTATGATAAAGTAAACTAAATGTATCCATACTCTGCAATATCGTTTTTTACATTAAACTTTATTGCAAGTATACCGCTATCGAAGCAATTTGTCAACACTTTTAGTCCAATTTTGCAAACTTTTTTGGGGTGCTTTATGTTTTACGAAACCTTCATCAAACTCTGCCAAAATAAGGGCGTACGCCCCAGCCGTGCCGCCATTGAAGCAGGGATCAGCAAGTCGGTTGTTTCTCACTGGAAGCACAATCCGGAGGAAATTCCATCTCCGGTCGTTCTCCGAAAGCTTTCTGTCTATTTCGATGTTCCGCTTTCTGTTCTTTTGTCTGCCTACACCCCGATCCCCGAACCCGAAAATCTTTCTGGTTACACCGAATATGTTGAACTTCTCAAATCCCGTCCCGATTTGTGCGAAGTCCTCCTTCTGCTGAAAGATGCCAACAGGGAGGAGCTTTCTGCTGCCATACGCGTTCTCACCGCTCTGATGAACAAGAACTGACCCTTCAAAAAGAGAGGCGTGTCCACCAGGACACGCCTCTCTTTTTGAAGTTTTTTGGATTGTACCGCACCAGCGATTATTTCAGCAGGGACGCCGTGTTCAGCATGGAGGTGCTGTAGAGAAACAGGATATCCGCGTTCTCAAAATCCACATACTCTCCCAAAAGATCGGAGCGCACATACCGCAGGTCCACAAGGGTGATCTCTCGGAAGGAATCGATCATCAGCGGAGCAAGGCTGCTGGCAAAGCTGTCGCGGAAGATCACGATGTGCCTGTCGGAAACCGCATTGGGATTTTCGATCGTCACCACCGCCTGCGGTCCCCCGAGGAACACATCGTAGGGATCCACATTGCCGATGGCGGCAGGGTCATACACCGCCATATCCCCGGTTTCAATGCTGTGCACAAGGGCGTTTTCCGTCCCCCCGCTCACCAGATACGCCATGGCATCCGGTGCACAGGGGAGGGCGCTCTGCCCGGCATAGACCCCGTAAAACGTGCCGCAGTCCGCCCGGGAATAACCGGCTGCCGGTACCACAGGCACACCGAGTTCACGGCAAAGCTCACGGGCAAGGGGCAGAATATTTTCCTGCCGCCAGTGGCTGTCGGTGGTGTAAAAATCGTCAAGGGAAAGCAGGTCTGTGATATCAATATACCGGGCGTGAACGCCTTCCGTCACATAGGAAATGATCTCCCGGGGCGTTTCCTCCCCAAGGAAATATCCCTTGTCCGGCACAATGGCAAGATAGGCTTCTCCGTCAAGACAGGTCTCCACAATGTCATTCATCTTCTCCACGGCAAGTGCTGCCTGCCCCTCATGGAAAACCGCCTCCACAGGCAGAAGATGCCCTTCGCTGAGCATGATGCCCCCGGTCTCTCCCATATCCAGCGCGTAAAACTCCGTCAGCGCCTTTACGGTGCGGAATTCTTCCCGCAGAGGGAACTGATCCAGAAGATACGCCTCAAGCTCCGTAAAATACCGGCCGGAAAACACCTTCGATGCCGTTATCTCCGGGAAGGTATCCAGATACCGCCGCTCGGAAACGGAGATCTCCGTATCCGGCAGAAGGATGTGGGCAAGGGAAAGGCCGAAGATCAGCAGGAAAAACAGAACCACAACAGTACGTTTTAACGTCTTTTCCATCATCCCGCCTCCTTAAAACCGGAAATACAGGAAGGGATTGAAGCTCCCGTCCACCAAAAAACCGGTCACCGTGATGACTGCAGCCGCAATGAGCACAGGTTCCAGAACAGCTATGATCCCTCTGCCCAAGGATTTCCGCCTCATCACGGCGATGAGCTTTTCCGCAAGCGGCGTTACAAACAGCACCGCTGCAAAAAACAGCAGGAAATACCCGGAAAGCCGTGTTCCCGTTTCGCTGCTCCAAAGGGGAATTCCCTCCGCGCCGAACATTCTGCCAAGATCCTGACCGATCTGAGGGAGACTCCGGGCATTGAAGATCACAAAGCTCACCAGCACCGTGAAGATCACATATATATGCTGCACAACTGCCCCAAGCTTTTTGAGCCAATTTCCCAAAAACAGCTTTTCCAGCACCAGAAGCGCCCCGAAATAGAGCCCCCACAGCACAAAATTCCACGCTGCGCCGTGCCAGATGCCTGTTGCTGCCCAGACAACAGCGATATTGAGAAGCCACCGCGCTTTGGGCACACGGTTTCCCCCAAGGGGAATGTAGAGATAATCCCGGAACCAGCCGCCGAGGGTCATGTGCCAGCGGCGCCAGAACTCGGTTATGCTCTTTGACCTGTAGGGAGAATCAAAGTTTTCGGGGAACTTGAAGCCGAACATCCGACCAAGACCGATGGCCATATCGGAGTACCCGGCAAAATCATAATAGATCTGCAAAGCATAGGCAATGGCATAGAGCCACGCAAAAACAACGCTTGGCTCTGCAGCTTCCCTGTAGAGGCTGCAAAATTCCCCCATGGCATTGGCGATGAGCACCTTTCTTGCAAGACCGCGGACAAAGCGCTTCACCCCGATGTACAGGTCATCCATGCATACGCTTCTCTCGTGAAGCTCTGTGGAAATATCCGTATACCGCACCACAGGGCCTGCGATGAGCTGTGGAAAGAGACATACGAACGTGGCAAAGGTGGCAAGATTCTTTTCCGCCTTTGCATCGCCCCGGTAGACGTCGATGGTATAGCTCATGGTCTGGAAGGTAAAAAAGCTGATGCCGATGGGAAGCGGCACTTTCGTGAGGGGGATGGACGTGCCGAAAAGATCATTTACCGTGGTGAGGAGGAAATCCGCATACTTGAAAAAGCCGAGCATGGCAAGGTTTATGACAAGGGAAGAAACCAGCGCGATTTTGGCAGACTTCTCCCCACGGTGATTTTCGATATACAGGCTGTGGAGCCAGTCCGACAGGGAAGAGATGATGAGCAGCAGCACATAGATCGGCTCACCCACAAAATAAAACAGCAGACTTGATGCCAGAAGCACATGGTTTTTCCATTTCTTCGGCACAAGTCCGTACACCAGCAGCACCGCCGGCAGGAATACATATAAAAAGCTTACGCTGGAAAACAGCATGGTTTATCTCCTTAGTACGGAAACAAAAGCCCCCGCTGTGCGGAGGCTTTTGCCGGAACGATTATTCCCAGAGAGCGTCAAAGTTTGCAATGACCAGATCCGCAAGGTCGTTTGAGCTCATGACCAGCAGAATGGTCTGCCCGTGGCAGATGACCTCAGCCTTTTCCGCAGTGACGCACAGCCATTTATTGGGGTTCATGTTGGCTTCGATCTGCGCCGCCACATCCTCGGCATCCGCATCCTCAGGCAAACGGATCACACCCACGCTGTGGGCAATGGAGCTGACGCCGGGTTCGGACACCCATGCCTCTGCCCCCGCGACTTCGGGGATAAAGAAGAAATACTCAAACATTTCCCCTTCAGCCAGTACGGTCATAAGGCCCATGGGCAGTTCGTCTTCCCCTGCACCTTCGTAAAGTCCGTTCAGAATTTCCTCGGCAGACATGGTGTCTCCAACCTTTTCTCCGCCGCCGCAGGCAGCCAGAGTGAGGAGAAGCAGTCCGCAAAGAAGCGCCGCAATGATCTTTTTCATTTTTATACCTCATACTTCCGTTTTTGTATTCAAGCGTTAGACGATCCGGTTATGGAAAAGTTCCCTCTCATATATACCATAATTTTTCCTGTTTGACCAGTAGTATACCGTGATTTTAAAAAATGTTCCCGATGCTTGACGAAACGGCAAAACATCGGTATGATAAAATCAAATAAACCGCAGTGCGGTCAGAATACACACGAGGTGAACATGATGAAAAAATTCGGTCATCTGCAGGAAGCACGGCTTTCTCAGGTCATCCCCTCCGGCTGGCTGAGAACCATGCTGGAAAAACAGCGCGACGGCTTTGCCGGTCATCTGGATGAGATCGGTTATCCCTACGATCTGCCCTGCTGGCAGCTGAAGACCATGGCTGACGGCGGCTTTGAGCAGTGGTGGCCTTATGAGCAGACAGGCTACTGGATGGATTCCATGACCCGCACCGCCTGTCTTCTGCGGGACGAGGAGATGATGGCAAAGTTCAAGGGCATCATCGACACCTCCATCGAAAACGCGGTCAGCGGCTTTATCGGCCCCGACGATCTGCAGAACGGTGAGGATGTGAGCCATTGGCCTCACGCAGTTTATTTCCGCGCCATCTACGCGCTTTGGAGCGCCACCGGGGATGAAAAGTACCTGAAGGCTATGCAGCGGCACTACTTCCTGCCCGACACCCACTATGACAATGACCGCGATGCGGTAAACGTGGAATCCATGCTGCGGGTAGCACAGCAGCTGGACAGCGAAGAGCTGCGTGAATTTGCACGGAAGAACTATCTCTCCCTGCAGGAAAAGTCCGCCGAAACGGCGGATTTCGGCTGGAAGAAAATGCTCACCGAGATCCCCACAGGCATCCACGGCGTCACCCTTAACGAGATCGGCAAGCTTCCCGCCCTGTACTACCTGTACTTCGGGGATGAGGAGCATCTCAAGGCGGTCATCCACCTGTACGATAAGATCCTGCGGGATCATATGCTGCCCGACGGTGTCCACTCCAGCCATGAGTGGACCGCAGGAAACGACTCTCTTCAGTGCCACGAGTCCTGTGACATCAGCGACTTCACCTGGAGCGTTGGTTATCTGCTGGAAGCCACAGGGGAAGCCAGATACGGCGATCTCATCGAGCGCGCCATTTTCAATGCCGCTCCCGGCGTCATTGCCCCGGATTTCGGCGGTATCCAGTATTTCTCCTCCGTAAACCAGATCCGCGCCACCAGAAACGCCTGCCATGCAGACGCATTCCAGAACACCACCCGCATGGCTTATCAGCCCCACCACTATCCCGAGTGCTGCGTGGGCAACATCGGCAGAGCCTTCCCCAACTACGTTGCCCGGATGTACTGGGAAGCCGAAGACGGCATTGCCTGTGTGCTCTATGGGGACAGCGAATTTACCGGCAAGGGCATCACCCTGAAGCAGACCGGCGGCTACCCCTTCAATGATACGGTCACCTTTGCCGTTTCCTGCGGGAAGGATACCGAACTGACTCTGCGTTTCCGTCTTCCCGGCTGGTGCAAGGCTCCGCAGCTTCGCGTAAACGGCGCTGCTGCCGAATACGCCGCAGATAAGGGCTTTGCCGTGATCTCCCGCGTCTGGAAAAACGGCGACACCGTCACCCTGCAGCTTCCCATGGAGTTTACCTCCCATGTCACCGATGAGGGCGGCGTGTACTTCGATTACGGTCCCCTGCTCCTCTCTCTCAAAATCAAGGAAAACTGGACCGTGGACAAGGAAGAGCCCCGGCAGACTCCCGCATTCCCCGCCTACAGCGTGGAGCCGGAGAGTCAGTGGCGCTATGCCGTTACCGGGAAAGAAGTTCCCGCCATCACCTTCCATGAGGTTGGTGTGAATCCCTGGTGGAACGATGCCCCCTGGCTTGAGGCCGTTATTCCCGCCCGTGTTCTGAAAAACTGGGACACCGTGAAAAAATCCTCTGTGGCAAAGCACGGCGAGCAGGGTATCGACGAAAAGCAGATCCGTCTTGGTGCTGTGGAAGTCCGTGAGGATCTGGAGCAGATGCCCCCCCTCCCCTCCGCAGAAGAGATCGCAGCAGGTCTCGGCGAGGAGGAGAAGATCACCCTCATTCCCTACGGCAGCAGCCATCTCCGCATTGCCATTTTCCCCAAAGCCGAATAAAAAAGCCGAACCCGCTTCTTTGCCGTTTTGCGGCGCAGAAGCGGGTTCTCTGCAAAATCCGACATTTTTCTTTGCCGAATCTTTACTATTCAGGGAAGTTATAGTATACTGTTGTGGAATCTTAAAAAAAGAGGTCCTACAATGATCGAACAGTTTCTTGCATGGTATAACGGGCTGACTTCCAGCCTTATCGGTTCTCTGGCGCTTTTTGCTGTGGGCGTTCTGCTGCTCATCAAGGGCGGCGACTGGTTCGTTGACAGTGCCGTGGGCATTGCCAAGCGCTTCCATGTGCCGGAGATCATCATCGGCGCAACGGTGGTTTCCATCGGCACGACCCTGCCCGAGGTCATGGTATCCGTGACCGCTGCGGTAAACGATAACGGCGCCATCGCATACGGCAACGCCATCGGCTCCATCATCTGCAACACAGCGCTTATTGCAGCGCTGACCATTGCCATCCGTCCTGCGCCCGTAAACCGGAAGGCTGTTGTGACCCCGGTTCTGTTTTTCTTCGTCTCCGCTGCCATCTATATGATCGCCGCCTATGTTTTCGGCCGTTTTGACCGCTGGCTCGGCTTTGTGATGCTGGCAGTTTTTGCCGCTTACATGGCCTCCACCATCTACAGGGGCTTCAGGACCCCCGCCGAAGAAAAGACCGAGGAAGAATCGGAAGAGGGCGGCAAGTCCGGTTCCCTTCTGAAGGACCTCATCGTGCTTGTGCTCAGTGCGGCGCTTATCGCTGTGGGCGCAGATATGCTGGAAGGCTCTTCCGTCTCCCTTGCCACCATGGCAGGCATCCCCACCGAGGTCATCGGCGTTACGGTGGTGGCTCTGTGCACCTCTCTGCCCGAGCTCGTCACCGCCATCACTGCCCTTGTTAAGGGACACGGCGCACTGTCTCTGGGCAACATCATCGGTGCCAACATCTTTAACCTTGTGCTGGTTTCCGGTGCTGCCGTCAGCATTTCCCCCTTCGTCATTCCCGAGGGCAGCAAGCTCTTCGGCTATAATACCTCTCAGCTTATCGAGATCCCCCTCATGGTGACCGTTATGGCGCTCATGACCCTCCCTGTGCTGAAAAAGGGCAGGCTGTACCGCTGGCAGGGCATCACGCTGCTGGGCATCTATGCGGCATTTGTCACCCTGCAGGTCCTCATTGCCGTGGGTATTTTCTGAAACAGATAAACTGAATCCCGGTACTTTCGTACCGGGATTTTTTCATGCCTTTTTCACGGTTATATCCGCCGCTTTGCAGATGCTGTCCGCTTCCAGAACACCGCGGAAGGATACCTGCGGGTAGATCTGGCTGTTTTTCCCCACAACAGAACCGGGATTCAGCACGCAGCCGCAGCCGATCTCCGCTCCATCGCCAAGAAACGCACCCACCTTTTTCCGTCCCGTGGGGATCTCACCGTCGGGAGCATGGATCACCACGTTGGTCTTGTTCCCCTTCACGTTGGAGGTCACCGCCCCTGCTCCCATGTGAGCCTTCCGTCCCAGAACGGAATCTCCCACATAGTTGTAATGGGGAACCTGCACCCCGTCAAAGAGGATCACGTTTTTCAGCTCCGTGGAATTTCCCACCACGGCATCCCGTCCCACAAGCACATTCCCCCGCAGGAACGCGCCGGGGCGAAGCTCCGCACCGGGACAGATGATGCAAGGCCCCTCGATATACACATTGGGATAGCGCTTTACGCTTTTCGCGATCCACACCATGGGGGATATTTCCTCGTACTCCTCTTTTGGAAGGGCAGGCCCCAGCGCTTTGAGAAAGGCTCCGATCTCCCCAAGGCTCTCCCACGGGTACTGCGTCTTTTCCAGAAGCGGCTTTGCCAGCGTGTACTCCAGATCAAATAGCTCAGCTGTACGGATCATAGGCTGCCTCCCGCAAGATGGCCACCCTCTTCAATGGCATTTGCCACAAGATCCACCGCATCCTGCGCATCCCGCAGCTCCTTCGCCTCGCTCATGACACGCAGGAGAGGCTCCGTTCCGCTGGGGCGGACAAGCAGCCGTCCCCGCTCGCCCAGCATTTCCTCCGCATCCCTGCAGGCTTTCTGCACAGCGGGATCGTTAAGCACGGCATTTTTCTCCTTTACCCGCAGGTTTTTCAGCACCTGAGGCCAAAGCTTCATGGGTTCGGCAAGTCTTCCCAGAGAGGTCTTCTGATCCATTACTGCCTGCATCACAAGGATGGCGGTGAGAAGACCGTCGCCTGTAGTGGCGTATTTCCGGAAGATCACATGACCGGACTGTTCTCCCCCAAGGGAATAGCGCTTTTCGCACATCCGCTCATAAACGTACTTATCTCCCACATTTGTGGTCTCACAGGCGATCCCCGCTTCCTCCAGCGCCTTGAAGAGTCCCATATTGCTCATGACCGTGGCCACCACCGTGTGCCCACGAAGGAGGCCTTCCCGCTCCAGATACTTTCCGCAGACATAGAGGATGTGGTCGCCGGTGATGACATTGCCCTCCTCATCCACTGCAAGACAGCGGTCGCCGTCTCCGTCAAAGGCAAAACCAAGATCCAGACGGTTATCCACCACAAATCTCCGCAGTCCGTCCATATGGGTGGAGCCGCAGTCCTGATTGATGTTGAGACCGCTGGGCGCATCGTTCATGACAAAGGTCTTTGCCCCAAGGGCGTCAAACACGTTTCTGGCGATCATCCACGTACTGCCGTTTGCGCAGTCGAGACCGATGCGCATACCCTTGAAGGAATAGGCAGAGCAGGAGATGAGATAGCCGATGTAGCGGTTCCGTCCGGCGGCATAGTCCACTGTGCGGCCGATATTCTCCCCCGTGGCGTAGGGGATGCCCATGGTCTGATGATCCAGATGGGCTTCCACTGCCTCGATAACAGACTCCTCCATCTTCTCACCGTTGGCGTTAAGAAGCTTAATGCCGTTATCGTAATAGGCATTGTGGCTTGCCGAGATCATGATGCCGCAGTCAAAATCCTCGCTGCGGGTCACAAAGGCAACGCCGGGGGTGGTGATCACATGGAGGATGTAGGCATCCGCCCCAGAAGCCATAAGCCCCGCGCACAGGGCATATTCAAACATATAGCTGGAACGGCGGGTATCCTTGCCGATGACCACCTTGCATTTGTGGTCTCTGCCGTAGTACCAGCCAAGAAAACGTCCCACCTCAAAGGCGTGCTCCACCGTAAGTCCAACGCCTGCTTCCCCGCGGAAGCCGTCAGTTCCGAAATACTTGCTCAAGCTGTGCTCCTTTCTGCGCACCGAAGTCTTTATGCAAGGAACTGCCCGAGTTTTCCTCAGGCAGTTCCTTTACGCGTTCTGTTTTACAGCAGAGATGCCGCGTCGGGATCCAGATACACATCCACATCGGGATGCAGCTGCAGGATGGAGGCAGGAACGTCTGGGGTCACTTCGCCCAGGATGAAATCACGGACGGTCTGCGCCTTTGCCTTGCCGATGCAGATCATGAGGATGCTCTTTGCTTTCATAACGGTCTTGATGCCCATGCTGACAGCCTGAGTGGGGACTTCGTCGATGCTCTCGAAGAAGCGGGCGTTTGCCTGACGGGTGGAATCGGTGAGATCCACCACATGGGTCACGCTGCCGAAGGGCGTGCCGGGCTCATTGAAACCGATGTGGCCGTTGTTGCCGATGCCCAGAAGCTGCAGGTCGATGCCGCCGGCAGCCTCGATGGCCTCATCATACTTTGCAGCGATGTCGGTGTTGATGCCGTTGGGAACATGGGTGTTCTCGATGGGGATGTCGATGTTGTAGAACAGATTCTTGTTCATGAAGTAACGGTAGGACTGGGGATGGGTCCCGTCAAGCCCTGCGTACTCGTCAAGGTTGAAGGTGGTGGCGCGGGCAAAGGACAAAGCGCCTTCACGGTTCAGTCTGGCAAGCTCGAAATACAGACCCAGAGGGGTGGAGCCGGTGGCGTAGCCCAGAACAGCCTCAGGCTTCCGGTTCAGCAGCTCAACATACTTCTGCGCAGCATCTCTGGCGATCTGCTCCTGCTTCTCAATATGTATTCTCATTTCGTACCTCCTGAAACTTGGCAGGTGTTTCCTGCCTGTTGTTACTATCATAGCATGAATTTGTGAAAATATCCACACAGAATCATGAAGTTTTCGTTCATATTCTGTCATAAACAGCATCGCCGCAGGTTTCCCCGCGGCGACAGGCTGTTTTATGCTTCCAACCGATGGATATGTTTATCTCTGCGGAAAAACAGACAGGTCAACATCCCAAGCACACCGATGACCGCGAAGAAAAAGGCAGCCCCGCTTCCCTTTCCTGTACCGAAGCATCGGTTAAGAAAACTATCCCCACTCTGCAGAGCCATCAGCGGCTCAAAGAGTCTGTCCACCGCAAATCCGCCAAGAAAATACCCCAGCGGAATGGTGAAAAACTGAAAAGAATTCCTTGCGGCAAATACTCTGCCCTGAAGCTCCCGCGGAATTCTGCTGCGGTATACCGCGTCCAGATTGGCATTCATCAGCGGGATTGAGATCCACCCCAGAAACGCACCTGCGCACCACACAGGAAGGGTTCTTCCGAAAGCAAGAAGAAAATTCTCCGTACTCATGGAGAGCATAAGGCAGTACCAAATTGCTTTCACCCGGCTTTTCGGTGTTTTGAGCAGCGAGGCAAGAATGCTGCCCGCCAGCATGGTGACCCCTGTGACGGTATTCATTATCCCCAGGGCCGTAGTCCCTCCCCGGGGCCTTGAAAGCAGCATTGCAGGAAACGCCGCCTGATACATGGAGGCAGTCAGGTTAATGGCAGCCAGAAACAGCATCAGGTGCAGAATCCCTTTTTCCTGCCGCAGATACCGAAGGCCGCCGCTCACTGTGCGAAAGAAGCTTTCCCGATCGCCTGCAGGCAGTTTCTGTCCCGGCACCGGTATGGCAAAAAGCAGCACAAGAAATGCCAGCACAAAGCTGCCCAGATCCACAGCAAACACAATATCCATACCACCGAACGCCAGCAATGCTGTTGCCAGCACAGGGGTCAGAACAGAAGAAAGAGAGGAGGAAAAATACCGAAGCCCTCCAACCTTCTGATAGTATTTCTTCGGCAGCAGCAATGTAGTCATCACTTCGGACGCAGGCTGCTGCACCGTGTTCATGAGGCCTGTTACCGCGTTCACCGCATAAAGATGCCGGATTTTCAGCGTATCGGTTTTCAAAAGCAGAAGTACACAAAGGGTAGATGCTGCCGCCAGTGCATCACAGACAAGCATGGTCCGCTTCTTATCCCATCTGTCGCTGACAGCTCCCGCAAAAAGGCTCATGACCACATACGGGGCATAGCTGCAAACCATAAGCAGCGCCGTGCGCAGGGCAGACCCCTCCTGCGTATAAGACCAGATCACAAGGGCATAGGCCGTCATGGCGCTTCCAAGTCCCGAGATCATCTGCGTCAGCCACAGCAGCAGATAATGACGCATTTCGTAAAGCACAGTAAATTGATGTTTCATTTTATTTGGCTCCTGATTTGATATTTTTTATCAAACACCGAGCCCGGGAACACTTCGCTCCATGCAGCTTCCTCAGGCTCTGCATGGAGCCGTGACAATGCAAAGCATCATGTTTTCTGTCCTCCCGTTCGTTCAAAAATTCCCCATTTCCTCCAGCTTGTCCAGCGGAAAGGGCGGCAATGCCACAGGCTTCATGGCAATGCTCATGAGCTTCATGGGGTTATCGTCCGCCGCAATGCAGTTGGACGAAAGCGCCCCGCATCTTCGGCAGCGATGGATCAGCGCCCACTCCCCGTTTTTCCGCACCCACCCAGCCACAGGCTCCATGATGCCGCCGCAGTCGGCAGCTCTGTCCCCCGGCTCTATATCCAGATGGAGGCTGGAAAGACAGTTGGGGCAGTGGTTTCTGTGGTTCGTCCCGGCTTCGCCGGGGGTAACAAGCCTCCCGCACACCTTGCAGGTAAAGGTCTCGTTGCAGGGATGGGTCTTATAGTAGCCTTTTTCGTAAAGCTTTCGCTTGTTTTCTCTGTTCACCAGAATTTCCTCCCAAAATTTGTGCCGATGGGAGGTCAGGCGGTATTCAGATTTGCACAGACCTCCCGGTCAGCACACAGTCTCCTTTGTACCGATAAGCTTCATAAACGTATCCTCCTTAACAAGATAAGAATTTCAGGATCTTTTCCGCGGCTTCTTCTGCGGAATCTTCTCCGCTGCGGATGTGCACATGGCAGAATTCCCCGTCAAAGCACCCGTGCTTCCGCTCCAGCATGGCTTTCACGGGAGGCGGCAGATTTCCCCGCATCCGTGCGGCAAACCGCTCCAGGATCATAGAAAGCTCTGCCGTGACCAGAACACGAACGGCATCCTCCGGCAGAAGCGCAAGCTGCTCCTTTTCCGCGATGACATAGATCACGTTTTCACCGCTTTGCATCTTTTCCCGAAATGCAGCCTTCGCCGCCTCTTCACTTTTAGCAAGACGGAGGTAATCCTTCCCGCTCCACACGGCGCCTCCGATTTTCTCCTGCAGCAGCTTTGCAAGGGTGGATTTCCCCGTGCAGCTTTCGCCGAATATCCCGACAGTCATCTTTGCCTCCGAAAAAGTTCCTGTTTCCTGCATTATACGCCCCTCTGATCCCCCCTGTCAATTTTCGCAGATCGGGGTAGAAAAATGGTTGTATTTGTGATATCATCGGATAGTTCTTGCTCCACTGAATCGGGCGTGGTAAAATAAAGAAAAACGCCCTTCCGCAAAAGGGCAGAAAGGCTGCAGCATGAACGATTTCCTGTATTACGCACCCACTAAGGTGTATTTTGGCCGGGGCGCCGCAAACAATGCAGCTCCCTATATCAAAGCTTACGGCGCAAAGAAGGTGCTGCTCCATTACGGCGGCGGAAGCGCCCGCAGAAGCGGCCTTCTGGATCAGATCGAAAACGCCCTGAAGGAAAACGGCATTGACTATGTCTCTCTCGGCGGTGTTGAGCCAAACCCCAAGCTTCCTCTGGTGCATGAGGGCATCGCCCTTTGCGAAAAGGAAGGTGTGGACTTCATTCTGGCCGTTGGCGGCGGAAGCGTTATCGACTCTGCAAAGAGCATCGCTCTGGGCGCTGCAAACGGTGTTGACCCCTGGCGCTTTACCATGCGGGAGCTGACCCCCACCTGTTCTCTCCCTGTGGCGACGGTGCTCACCATTGCCGCCGCCGGCAGTGAAATGTCCAATTCCCATGTGATCTCAAACCCCGCCATTCCCCTCAAAAAAGGTCTCGGCAGCGACATTACCCGCTGCGTTGCCGCCTTCATGGATCCCGAGCTTACCTACACCGTTCCCGCCTCCCACACGGCTTACGGCACGGTGGATATCATGATGCACACTATGGAGCGGTATTTCACCGAGGACGAGAACACCGAGCTTACCGACCGTCTTGCGGAAGGGCTTCTCACCTCCGTCATCCATGCAGGCGCTGCCGCCATCAAGAACCCCGAGGATTACGATGCCCGCGCCACCCTCATGTGGGCATCCTCTCTCAGCCACAACGGACTTACCGGCTGCATGAAGACCGTCCCCTGCATGACCGTCCATCAGCTGGAGCACGGTGTCAGCGCAGTGTTTGACCATGTTGCCCACGGCGCAGGACTTGCCGTTCTCTACCCCGCATGGGCAAAGTACATCTACAAGCTTGCCCCCCGCCGCTTTGCCGCCATGGCGCGGAACGTCTGGGGCGTGAAAAACACCGGAGACGAGCTTGCCGATGCTCTTGCAGGCATTGAGGCCATGAAGGCGTACTTTGTCTCCATCGGCGCTCCCGTTTCCTTCACGGAGCTTGGCATCGGTGAGGAATCCTTTGCCGAGATCGCAGACAACATTACCTCCTGCGGCAAGAACACCATCTGGTCCTTCAAGCCTCTGGGGAACAGGGAAATTCTGGAGATCTTCCGTCTGGCTCTGTGATCCGTCTGAGTGTCACCGCCGATACTTCAAAGGCGGTGCGCTCCTCGCTTCCCGTTTCCAGCAATTTCATGTAGTTTCTGCTTTGGATCCGGCCGGTCAGCAGCACGCGGTCATGCGCCTGCCAGCCGGCCGCTTCCTCTGCCTGCCGTCCCCAGGCGATGCAGGGAAGGTAATCGTACCTGCCGTACCGCCGCTGAACGGCAAGCATCATGTCGCTGATGTCCCTGCCGAGAGGCGTGCGTCTCAGTCCCGGGGCGCGGCACAAGGTTCCCATAAGGCGTACCTCGTTTGTATCCGCCCCGTCGGCAAACGCAATGCTCCGGGCAAACACGGTAATCACAAGCCTGCTCCCCGGCCCTGTCCGGTTATTGAAAGAACGCACCTGCCCTGTAACAAGGAGCTTTTCGCCGCTCTCCGGTTCAAGGGCTTCCAAAAGCTCCCGCCGGGCAAGGATATTGATCTTGTCCGTGGTGCCGGAAAGGCGCTCCACCTCTAAAGGAAAGCGCCAGAATTCCTCCTGCCGCACGCAGTGGGAAAAAACAGGCCTGCCTGCCGCCGTACCTTTCAGCACTGCGTAATTTGTGATCTCATCCATGGTTCCACCTCATATCTCGTGATGGAACATCCTATGATTGCAGATACAGGAGTAGACCCCCATGAACATCAACTACCGCAAGGATCTTGCCCGTCTTCTGCAGGAGGTTTCCGCCCTTCCGGAAAAGCCGAAGCTTCTGCTTCATGCCTGCTGCGGTCCATGCGCCGCTCCGGTGCTTGAGCGGCTGTCCCCCTATTTTCGGCTGACGATCCTGTACTATAATCCAAATACAGCGCCGGAAGCGGAATTTCTCCGCCGTCTTGCGGCGGTAAAGACCATTGCCGCAGCGCAGCCGGAGCCTGTGCCTGTCATCGTACCGGAGTACCGCCCGGAGGAGTTTTATGCCCCCGCTGCGGGAATGGAACATCTTCCCGAAGGGGGAAAGCGCTGTCTCCTCTGCTGGGAGCTTCGTCTCCGCGAAACTGCCCTGCAGGCAGCAAAGCTTGGTTTTCCCTGGTTCGGCTCCACCCTCACGGTAGGGCCAACCAAAAATGCCCGAATCATCAATCCTATGGGAGATGCCCTTGCCAAAGAAACGGGGCTCCGCTGGCTCACCGCCGACTTCAAGAAGGACGGCGGCTATGACAGAGCGCGGATCCTCTCTCAGCAGTACGGGCTTTACCGTCAGGATTTCTGCGGCTGCACCCCATCCTACCTTGAAGCCCATCCCAATCTGAAATAAAGAAGGCAAAGCCATGAATATCTCCGTCCGCAAAATCGCATACGCTGCTGTTGTCGGTGCAGCTTACGCCGCTCTCACCATGCTTATGGCACCCATCAGCTATGGCAATCTGCAGATCCGTCTGTCTGAGGCGCTGTGTATCCTGCCTTATTTCTTTCCCTCCACCGCATGGGGTCTTTTTGTGGGCTGCGCTCTTGCAAACCTGATGAGCACAGCCGGCATTCTCGATGTGATTTTCGGCTCTCTGGCAACACTCATCGCCTGTCTCATCACCGCATGGCTGGGAAAGCGCCACGGACCTAAGCCTCTTGCGTGCCTGCCCCCCGTGGTGGTAAACGGCGTGATCATCGGCGCGGTGCTGGCATGGATGTTCGCTCCCCACGAGATTTTCTGGGAGAGCATGCTGATCTTCGGTCTTGAAGTTGCCGGCGGCGAGATCATTGCCATGTACGCTGTCGGTCTCCCCCTTCTCTATCTTCTGCCCAAGGCGAGATTCTTTTCCATTATGCGTGCGTTTTACGCGAAAGGCTGATTTCCCCTTCCCTTTTCCGGGCATACTACCGAAAAAAGGGAGGCTGTCCATGAAACCAAATATGCGAAAAAAAGACAGGCTTTCCTCTCTGCTGTACACAGCAGGCGGGAACCTGTCTCTTGTTTTGGGACTGAAGCTGTTTCTGGAGGAAAACGGCATTGCCGCAGGCGGTTTTTCCGGTATTGCCATTATTCTGAATTACCTTTTTCCGGTGAATATCGGGGTTTTCACCCTGCTTCTCACCCTGCCTTTTCTGGTGTGGAGCTATTTTCTTCGGGGCAAACGCTTCACGCTGCTCACCGCCGTATCTTCTCTGTCCTTTTCTCTTTTTGCGGAAGCACTGGACTTTCTTCCCCTTCTTACGGAGGATCTGCTCCTTGCCTCCCTTTGCGGCGGACTGCTTTACGGACTTTCCGCCTATCTCTTCCTTCGCGGCAGCGCATCCAGCGGCGGAACGGATCTTGTCGCCCGGCTTTTGCTCCATTACAGGAGGGAGCTTTCTCTGGGAACGATGCTCCTCATTATCGACGGCATCGTCGTCCTCGCATCTGTGTTTGTCTCCGGAAACCCGGAGCTTGGGGTCTACGCGGTGGTTTCCCTTGCAGCATGCTCTGCAGCCGCAGATATTCTGGTGCGCAGCGCAAACAAGGCAAATCTGTTTTTCATCATCACAAAGCATCCCCAAAAGCTTGCCGACGGGATCCTCTTTGAGCTTGGCCGGGGGGCAACCTGCCTTGACGGCACAGGGATGTACAGCCGCCATCTGGGAGAAAACGGGGCGCTTCACATTCTGTTTGCGGTGGTAAAACCCCGTGAAGTCTGGCGGCTTGAAGCATTGGTGCAGCGGCTCGATCCGGAAGCCTTTACCGTGCACTGCCCCGCAAACGGCATTGCGGGAGAGGGCTTTTCCCGTATCACGCCCGGCAAAGCATAAAAAAGTCCCTGAAACCTTGGTTTCAGGGACTTTTGCTGCTTAGTATTTTCCGATGGGAGGCTCAACGTAGTCCGGCAGCGGGCAGACATACTTGCCGCCGTTCTTCTTCCTCAGCTCAGCCTTTGCCTTTTCGATAAGCTCAGGCTGCTCCATGGTGCGGATGAAGGAAAGGGTCATGGCTTCGGCAGCGGTGATCATGCCCTTCATGCCGATGGTGCTGCAGGAGAATGCGGTCTCCTGCCAGGTATGACCGACATTTCCAAGGCAGGCGGTGGCGGTACTCAGCGTGACCGTGGGGCAGGCGTAACCTACATCGCCAACATCCGTGGAGCCGGACATGTAGCTTGTGTCTCTGGGGTCGAAGGGATGGACAAGCTGATCCAGAGGCTTTGCAAGAGCGGCATCCACGTTCTCCTCACCGTAGACCGCAGTCAGATTCTCCCGGATGTTCTTCCGGGTGGACTTGTTATAGGTACGGAGGAACTGCTCTGCAAGGTCAAAGTCCTCATCCGTCCACTGGGGAGCGCCCACTTCCTGCAGACAGGCATCCATAACGGGAGCCAGCGTCTTATTGGGCACATAATCGGAGAAGGCCATGGTGACCTCGTACTTCATCTTGGTGCCGGTCATGAGGGCAGCGCCTTCGGCAACGTTCACCACACGGGCGAAGAGTTCCTGCATCTGGTTTACCTTGGGTGCGCGTACCTCGTACTTGATGACGGCATGATCCTGCACCACGTTGGGTGCGGTACCGCCGGCATCGGAATAGGCGTAGTGGATACGGGCGGCATCGATCATGTGCTCGCGCAGGTAGTTTACACCAACATTCATGAGCTCGATGGCGTCCAGAGCGGATCTGCCCAGATGGGGAGCGCCGCCTGCGTGGGAGGAGATGCCGTCAAAGACGAAGTTTGCACCCATGATGGCAACGCTTCCCTTTGCGGAAACCTCGTTGAGGGTGGCGGGATGCCAGGAATAGCAGAAGTCAACGTTATCAAAGTAGCCTGCACGGGCAATGAACTGCTTGGAGCCTGCGCCTTCCTCGGCAGGGCAGCCGAAGTAGATCACGGTACCGTCCAGCTTCTCTTCTTCCAGATACTTTTTCAGCGCAACGGCAGACGCATAGCAGCCTGCGCCAAGGAGGTTATGGCCGCAGCCATGACCTGCGCCGCCGGGAACGGCAGCTTCCTTTTCCACCTGACCTGCCTTCTGGCTCAAACCGTCCAGAGCGTCATATTCGCCCAGAAGACCCATGACGGGCTTTCCTGTGCCGCTGACAAAGGTTGCGGTAAAGGCGGTGGGGATACCGGCAAGGCCGGTCTCGATGGTGAAGCCCTCTTTTTCCAGTGCATCGATAAGCACCTTGGCGGACTTTGTCTCCTGATAGGGCAGCTCCGCAAATTCCCAAATCTGCTCTGCCAGATCGATGGCCTCAGGGGCCGTCTGCGCCACAAGGGCTCTTACTTTTTCCAACTGTGTCATAGGCAGCTCCTTTACAGTACCTTACTCAAGAATTCAATGGTTCTGGGATTGCGGGGAGAGGAGAAAATGATCTCCGGGCTGTCATCTTCGGCGATGATTCCGTCTGCCATGAGCATCACCCGGTCGGAGATCTCACGGGCAAAACCCATTTCATGGGTCACAACAAGGATCGTCATGCCGGACTTGGCAAGATCGCTGATAACATTCAGCACCTCCTTGACCATTTCCGGGTCAAGGGCACTTGTAGGCTCGTCAAAGAGCATGACCTCCGGCTTCATGGCAAGGGCGCGGACGATGGCAAGACGCTGTTTCTGACCGCCGGAGAGCTTTCGGGGATACTCGTTGGCCTTATCGGTAAGGCCGACGCGCTCCAGAAGCGCCATGGCTTCTTCTTCCGCCTGCTCCTTGGGGACTTTCTTTTCCAGAATGGGAGCAAGGGTGATGTTCTCCAGCACGGTCATGTGGGGGAAAACATTGAAGTTCTGGAACACCATGCCGATACGCTGGCGGTACTTTGCAATATCCAGCTTCTTGGAGGTGATGTCCATATCCTCAAACCAGATCTTGCCCGCGGTGGGTGTTTCCAGCAGATTGAGGCATCTGAGGAAGGTACTCTTACCACCGCCGGAAGGACCGATGATGGAAACGACCTCGCCTCTGCGGACGGTGGTATCGATGCCCTTGAGCACTTCAAGAGAACCGAAATTTTTGACCAGACCTTCGGTCCGGATGATCACATCAGTCACTGACCTTCAGCCTCCTTTCCATCACCAGAACAAGCCTGGACAGCACAAAGTTCAGCACAAAGTAGATGATACCGACAATGGTAAGGGACTGCAGAGCCAGATATGTGGTGGACTGCACCGTTCTGTAGCTTGTCATGAGCTCGCCCACGAAGAACACGGAGGCAAGGGAGGTCTCCTTTACCATGGCGATAAACTGGTTTGCCAGTGCCGGCAGGATGTTCTTGATGGCCTGAGGCAGGATGACGCGGGTCATCACGTGCACCTCGGAAAGGCCGATGCTTCGTGCAGCCTCGCTCTGTCCCTTGTCCACCGCAGCAATACCTGCGCGGATGATCTCGGAAATATAGGCGGAGCTGTTTACGATCAGCGCTGTGATGATGCAGAAGGTATCCGAAAGGTCAAAGGGAAGGATCTTCGGCAGACCGATCCAGAAGAAGTAAAGCTGGAGCAGGATGGGAGTGCCCCGCAGCACTTCAATATAGATATCCGCCACAAAATTCACGGGCTTCAGCTTGCTCATCCGCATGAGGGCCACCAGAATACCCAGAATCGTACCGCAAACCACGGTAACGGCGGAAAGCCACAAGGTTCCTACCAGTCCGTCCAGAAAGACGTCACTGTATGTGCTCCAAAGCTTTACGATCTTCGACATGATCTGTTTTACTCCTGATTTCTATCTGTGCGTATTTTAAGGATTAGTCAAGGCCAAGGCTGGCAGCGTACTCGGAATACTCCACGTACCAACGAGCAAGATCTCCGCTCTCCTGCAGCTCTGCGATGCACTCGTTCACGAACGCCAGAAGCTCATCCTCACCCAGAGGAACACCGGCGCAGACACCGGTCATGTTGGGATCCACGTCGAAGGTGAAATCGGAAACTGCAAGACCGCCGTTTGCTTCGGCATAGAGCTTGGCGCTGGCGATATCGCAGATGCAGGCATCAGCCTTGCCTTCAGCAACCATGAGGTAACCGTCGGTCATGGCGGAAACGCGCTTGAATTCCTTGTACTCCTTGATCTGGTCGTTCACGATGCTCTCCTGCACGGAACCGCTCTGGGTCACGATGACGGCATCGGCAACGGATTCGATGGACTCGTACTTGCCGTAGTCCTCTTCACGGGTCAGGAAGGTGAAGCCCATGGCCTCGTCATTGTAGTAGCTGTTGGACATGCCCATGGCCTCTGCACGGGTGGGAGAGTAAGCCAGAGCGGAAAGAGCCAGGTCGTACTTGCCTTCCACGATGGAGCTCTGCACAGCGGCAAACTCCAGGGGGATGATGCGAAGCTCAACACCAAGCTTATCGGCAATATACTGGCCAAGCTCGATATCGAGACCCACGAACTGCTCGCCCTCAGGCAGGCTGGAATCGATGAACTCGAAGGGAGCGAAGTACGGCTCGGTGACGACTTCAATGTAGCCCCGTTCCTTGATCTCGTCCAGACGGTTGCCGGCAGTATCGGAATTTCCGCAGGCTGCGCAGCACAGCAGCATGGCGATTGCCATCACAAATGCAAAGATCTTTTTCATGGTTTTTTCCTCATTTCTTTTACGCCTGTGGCGTTTTTGATGGTTGGAGTATACCATTTCCAAAATCATTTGTCAACGCTTTACCATGCTAATGTGATAATTTAGCAAATTGCACAACGGCAAGCTGACGCGAATCTGCAAAGCCGGGCAAAATGCCGGGATACAGCTTTCGCATCCCGGCATTTTCTCAGCTTTCCTTTTCGTACACCGCCACACGGACGGCGATCCTTGTGTCAAGCGCGGTAAGCTTATCCAGCTTTTCCTGATCCTTTCTGCCTGTTTTGTACCAATACGGTGTCATCCGGAAAAGCGTGAGAATGTCCCCGTTTTCCGTAAGATGCAGCATTTCCCGCACATCCTCATAACCGGAAAGACGGAATCCCGGTACGGTCATGCAGGGATCCGGATTTTCGTAAGGCGTATCATATACCGCCGCTTTCAGCTCCCAAAGGTGCTCCCGAAGCGGCACTGCGAGCACAAGCTTTCCTCCCGGCTGAAGGATCCTTGCAAATTCCCTGTTTTCCAGCGGGGCAAAAAGGCACATGACTCCCTTTGCCGCTCCGTCTTTTAACGGAAGGCGGGCGCTCGTTGCCACTGCGCAGGAAATCCCCCGCTTCCCACAGGCTTTTGCCGCCTCACGGGAGATATCCGTACCCCAAACCAACGCGCCGGGCACGCGGGACACCGCCTCGGTATAATATCCTTCCCCGCAGCCTGCATCCAGAATGAGCCCTTCCGCGGCAAAGGGAGCCGCCGCACGAACCACCGCATCCCGAATGGGGGCATAAAACCCTTTTTCCAGAAACGCACGGCGGCTTTGCACCATGGCAGCATCATCCCCGTGGCGCTTCAGCCCGTTTCCCGTACGGAGCAGATTCACATACCCCTGCTTTGCCACATCAAAGCTGTGGCCGTTTGCACAGACAAGCTGCCGCTCACGGGGCGCAAGCTCCTCTCCGCAGACGGGGCATCTCCACCCCGCCATCAGAACGCTCCGATCTCAAGGGATTTGTCATCCGTTCCCTTGGTGATCTTCCGCACGGTCACATAGTAGCTGTAGCTTTCATCCACCGGCACAAGCACCCGTTCTCCTTCCCGTTTCCCAAGGAGCACCTTTCCCAGAGGCGACTTGTTGCTGATGAGACCCTTCAGGGCATTCTGCCGCAGGGTGGTGACGATGCGCACCTCCTGCACCTCGTCATCCTCCTCAAAATACAGCTCCACCGTATCAAAAAGGCACACGGCGCTGTCATCCTGCTTTGCGGTGATGACCACGGCTGTTTTGATCATATTGCGCAGATAGCGCATTCGGCTTTCGTTGCGGATCTTTTCCTGCTTTGCCGCCTTGTATTCAAAGTTCTCACTGAGGTCACCGAAGCCTCTTGCCGTCTTCACATCCTCAAGGATCTTCGGCTGCAGAACCGTTTCCCGGTACTGCAGTTCCTCTTTCATTTTATCGATATCCACCTGGGTCAGTTCGTCATGCATGGTTTTGATCCTTTCCGAAAACATACTTATCCAGTCTGCCGAAGGCTTCCCGCACCGCGGCTGTGGGGAGAGCAAGATTCATGCGGATATGACAAGGTCCGTGGAAGGGTCTTCCGTCCTGCCAGATTACCCCCACCCGGATACCTGCCCGCAGCAGCTCATCCAGCGTCATGCCGCGATCTGCGCACCACTTTGTGCAGTCCAGAAACAGCATATAGGTACCCTCGGCTGCGGAGATCTCCACACCCTCGAAATGCTCGCGGATAAATCTCACCGCGTAGTCTCTGTTTTCCCGCAGCACCTCCAGAAGCTCATCCACCCACGCTTCGCCGTCCTCGGAATATGCCCCCTCCAGCGCAGCTGCGGAAAGCACGTTTGCATGGTTATAGGAGGAGACGGCGGAAGCTGCCGCCAGCCTGTCCCGTAGGTAGCCGTCATACACAATGTGATACGAGCCCACAAGTCCCGCAAGGTTAAAGGTCTTTGTCACCGCATAAAAGGCAACGGTGCGGTTTTTCGCATCCTCGGATATGCTCTGCAGCGGGATATGCCTCCCGGAGAGGATCACATCTGCCCAGATCTCATCGGAAATCACATAACAGCCTGCATTGCGGTAGACCTCCATGGCCTTTTCCAGCTCTTCACGGCTCCACACACGGCCCATGGGATTATGGGGATTGCAGAACACTGCAAGGCAGATGCGGTTCTCCCGCAGCTTCTTTTCCATATCCGCATAGTCCATGCGCCAGATGCCTTTCTCATCCTGCCGAAGCTCCGACAGCACGATCCTTCTGCCGCAGCCTTCGATGGCATGGGTAAAGCCGATATAGGTGGGCGCATGAATGAGCACCGCTTCCCCGGGACTTGTCAGCGCCTGCACAGCGGAGACAACACCTCCCAGAACACCGTTTTCGTAGCCGATATGCTCCGGCATAAGTCCCGTGACACCGTTTCTCTCCCGCTGCCAGCGGATGATCGCAGCGAAATAGGCGGGGGAAAGCTCAAAATACCCGAAAAGGGGATGGCTCAGCCGCTTCTGCACCGCTTCCGTCACTGCGGGCGCGGTGGCAAAATTCATGTCCGCCACCCACATGGGAATGCGCGAGAACCCCGCCTCCGGCATCGCGCCGGAGACGGGGATCATTTCTGCCGCAATGGCGCCTGTGCCGCTGCGGTCATACATCGTGGTAAAGTCAAATCGATGGTTCATCATTCAAGCTTCCTGTAAATTTTCTTCCTGAGGGGGCGTTTTCGGCTGGATGAGGCAGCGCTCTTTCCATTTGGTCTTATAGAAGACGAAGAGCGTGGCGAGGAAGTTCACCACCCAGCCTGCGGGATAGGCAAAGGCCATGACAAGGAAGGAATCGGTGATGCGGGTGAAAATAAACAGATAGATCTGCCGGAAGACCACAAAGGAGCCCAGCATGGTGATCATGGGTGCCGTGGTCTCTCCCGCACCGCGAAGGACGGAGGTCATGGGGTTTGTGATGCAGCCGAACAGATAGAACGGCGAGATGGTAAGGATCCAGATGCCGCCGTAACGGATGACCTCGAGATCCGCATTGAAGAAGGAGGTCAGCTGCTCGCGGAAGAGAAGCAGGGGGATCAGCACCACACCTGTGCAGAGAAGGCTCAGATTCTGGGAGACCTTCATGCCCTTCATCACGCGGTCATTCTGCCCCGCACCGATGTTCTGCCCTGCAAAGGTGGCGCAGGCCACGGAAAGGCAGCTCATGGGCAGCATGGCAAAGGAATCGATCTTGGCGTAAATGGTGTAGCCTGCCATACAGGCAGAGCCGAAGGCGTTGATATACGCCTGCACGAACATATTGGAGAAGGATGTCACGGACATCTGCAGTGCGGAGGGAATGCCGATGGCAAATACCCGGGCAAAGATCTTGCCGTGGAACTTCATCTTCCGCAGACTCACCCTGTGGGGACCGTCCGTGGTCATGAGCACTGTCATGACGAAAATACCGGAGACCGCCTGAGCGATCACCGTTGCCCATGCAACGCCCCGGACGCCCATGTTGAAGTAGATGACAAACACAAGATCCAGCACCACGTTTGTGACGGCGGAGATAATGAGGGCAATGAGGGGCGTTCTGGTATTTCCCACCGCCTGAAGGATACCGGCACCGATATTATAGATCAGAAGCGCCGTTGTACCGTAAAAGGTAATGGTGAGATACGCCAGCGCATCATCCCACACATCCGCAGGAGTTTTCATCATCCGCAGCATCCCCGGCGTCAGCAAAACACCGAGAACGGTAATGACTGCGCACATCATGAGGGTCATGATGATGGCGGTATGTACGGTTTTGGAGACCATATCCCGGTCCTTTGCCCCGAAATACTGACTCACCACGATGCCGGCGCCGCCGGCAAGACCGGAGTAAAAGCCGATGAGCGCCCCGGTAATGTGTCCCGTGGAGCCTACCGCGGCAAGGGCCTGAGAGGAAACATAGTTCCCCACCACATAAGAGTCCACCGTACTGTACAGCTGCTGGAACACATTCCCAAGAAGAAGCGGAATGGTGAAAGAGACAAGCAGCTTCCATATGGTGCCGCTCGTCATGTCCAGACTGCCTTTTTTCCGACCAGCCAATCAGAACACTCTCCTTTCATTCCTTTTATTATACTCCCCCTGCCCGTTTTTTCAAAGGGAAATAATTTGATTTTGCGGGATATTTCCCGCTGAGAGGCTGTCTTTACCCCAAATTTGGCAACAGCAACGGTTTTCTGCCGTTTTCTGCGGCATACGCCCCTGTTCAGAAAGAAAGGCGGCAGATATACATCTGCCGCTTTCCGCTCAATAAAAAGTTGCCACTTCCTGCTCGGGCGCTTCGCAGGGCGCGATCTCCCTGATCTTCAGAATGGGACCCATTCTGCCGTACACATCGTGGTACATGAGAGAGATATCCGCGGTGATCTGCACCCAGGATTTGTTTTTGGGTCTGGGCTTTCCGGAGACAACGCCCACAAGACCCGCAAACTGCATATCGTCCACGCAGCAGGTCATGATGTTCCGCCCGAAAATAAACTCCGTGTTTTTCAGTCCCCGCTTGTCCACAGCAAGTCCCTTCAGGGACACGGTCTTCCCGCCGTAGATCTCCATGCGTTCGGAGAGATCACGGTACCACTGGGCAAATGCCCGCTCGCCGATCTCGATCACCGGCGCATCCACATCGAAGGGCAGCGGATCCACGATATCATCGTAGCGCACAGAGCCGTCCGGCGCCTCATAGGCAATGTCCGCCCGGGGGGTAAAGTTCCGCACCAGCTGATGGTAGGGCATCTCGTCCGTGCCCTCTTTGAAGCGGTTGAACACCACAAGCTCACAGCTTGCAAGCTTATCCCCCACAAGATTGCGCATATTGGCGTTGTAGGTGAGAATGGTGTTTGCGTCGGCGAAGAAAAACTCCTGCGCCACCACCCATTTGGGAGGCATATTGTTGTAGAAGTCGTTCAAAAGCCACATGCCGTTGTATTCCACCACAACACGCTGGCACTTATGCTCCTTGCGCAGCTTCTCCAGATACTGTGGCGTCAGCTCCTCCGGGGCATGGATGACCTGAATGTACACGCAGTTATGGACAAAGAGACTGGGGTCATACTCCTCTTCCCCTTCCTCGCAGACCAGAAGCAGAGTGTTTTCCCCGGAATTGAAGCGTTCATCCTCAAAGGTCTCCTGAATGAACTTGGTCTTACCGGAATCCAGAAATCCGGTAAAGAGATATACAGGGATCTCCTGTGCCATGTTCCGCCTCCGCTTTACACGCCGAAGAGAGCCTTAAGACCGCTCTCATCCAGCTTGGAACCGATAACGCAAAGTCTGCCGGTAACGCAGGCAGCACCGCTGCGCATATTCTTCTCCTCCGGCACATAGTCGAAGTGGATCCAGCCGTCCTCACCCTGAACCGCGCCCTTGCAGCGAAGCACAACGCCGTACTTCTCCGTATCCAGAGCATCGAGGGCAGCTTCCAGAGCCTCGCGGGTAAAGACCTTCGCTGTCTCTGCACCCCAGCTCATGAATACCTCGTCCGCATCATGGCCGTGGTGATGATGGTGGTGATGTCCGTGATGATGGTGATGCTCATGCTCCCCGTGGCAGCAGCACTCGTCATCGTGGTCGTGATGATGATGCTCGTGTTCCTCGTGGCAGCAGCACTCGCCTTCGTGGTCGTGGTGATGGTGATGCTCGTGCTCCTCATGGCAGCAGCACTCGCCTTCGTGATCGTGGTGATGATGCTCATGCTCCTCATGGCAGCAGCACTCACCTTCGTGATCGTGGTGATGGTGATGATGCCCGTGATGGTGATGGCACTGGCAGTCGGGATCGTCGCACTCGTCCTCAAGGGCAGCAAGCTGCTTTACGGCTTCTTCCAGCGTGTCCTTCTTCTCCATGGCTTCAAGGATCTGAGCGCCGGTGATCTGATCCCAGGGGGTGGTGACAATGACAGCCTTTTCATTGCAGCTGCGGATCAGCCCGATGGCTTCCTGCAGCTTTTCCGCCTGAATATCGGCAGTGCGGCTCAGCACCACGCAGCCTGCATGTTCCAGCTGATTGCGGTAAAACTCACCGAAGTTGCGCATATAGACCTTGCACTTCTTGGCATCCGCCACTACGGTAAGGCCGTTGATGACAAGCTCCTCAACCCCCGCATCCTCCACAGCCTTGATGACGTCGGAAAGCTTGCCCACGCCGGAGGGCTCAATGAGGATCCGCTCCGGAGCAAACTGCTCCATGACCATGCGCAGAGACTGGCTGAAATCCCCGGAAAGGCTGCAGCAGATGCAGCCGGAATTCATCTCCGTGACCTCCACCCCTGCATCCTGCAGAAATGCGCCGTCCACACCCACATCGCCGAATTCGTTTTCCACAAGCACGATCTTCTCGCCTGCGTATGCTTCCGTAATGAGCTTCCGGATCAGGGTCGTTTTGCCGGCGCCAAGAAATCCGGAGAAAATATCGATTTTTACCATTGTGATCTTCTCTTTCCAAGTGAATTTTCGGATTTGCTCCTAAGATAATTATACACCCATTCCCCGCAAATTCAAGCATTTCCCTTTCGGGGGATTTTGTGGTATAATGGCTGTGTCACAGAAAGGAGCGGTCTCATGGCAGGACGGGTAAAAAAGCAAAAACTCACGGGCATGATCCTCTTTCTTATCGGTATTGTCTTTGTCGCCTTTATGATCGCCGCCCTTGTATGGATGCTGGCACTGCAGAAGCAGTGGACGGATTTCAAGATTGATTTTGCGGAGGCTGCAGCAGAGGGAGCGGCTGAAAGTTCCGTCACGGTTACCGACGGAAATGATCTTTACATTCTCCATCCGGAAAACTGCCAGTGGTTCACCTCTCAGGTCATTGCCGCAAAGCAGCTGCCCTTTCAGCGGAAAAATCCGGAGCATTATGACCTCACCCTGACCTTCCCCAACGGAAGCTTTATGGAGCTAACGGGACGGGAGGACGGCGGCGTTCTTTTGCGGTATTCGACGGCATCGGGCGAGAATTACCGCTTCTCTTTGGGCGAGCTTGCCCAGTGGGACACCTACTATGCCCTCCTCACCGAAGGCTTCGCCTACAAAAACACCTTTGCCTCACCGGATGCGATGCTGATCCAGTAAAAAGAAGCGTGTCTGTGACACGCTTCTTTTTTATCCCCGCACGATGGGCTGCAGCTGCCGGCCTTCCATTGCAGCGGATATCGTTTCACAAAGCAGTGTCAGATCCGCTGTCAGCGACCGGGGCTTCTTTTCCGGGTCATCCTGACGGAAGGGCACGATGTAAATGTGCCGTCTGTTCAAAAGCAGACCCAGATTTGCCGCCGAGCCGGAAAGCCCGTCATTTGTGGAGGGGGCAAGGATCACAGGTCTCCCGTTTCTCAGCTGGGATTTGGCCGCCATGGTCACCGCCGTATCGTTTACGCCTCCGGCGATCTTTGCCATGGTGTTTCCTGTACAGGGGCAGATCACAAGGGCATCAAAAAGCTTTTTCGGCCCGATGGGCTCCGCTTGGGCAATGGTGGTGATGGCAGGCACACCGCAGATTTCTTCCGCTTCCCGGACAAAATCCGCAGCCTTCCCGAAGCGGGTATCCATCGTTGCCGCATGCTCCGAAAAGACCGGCACGGCGCTGCCGAAGGTCTCCTTCACAGACCGAAGCGCCTCCATGGCTGCCCGGAAAGTGCAGAAGGAGCCCGTAAATGCAAAACCCACCGTCACAGCGCATCACCGCCTTCCCGCAGGATATTGTAGACCGCCTCCCGTATGGCGGCGGCTGCGGCTCTCGGCGCAACTTCCCCCGGAAGTCCGAGGGCCCATACCGCCCGCAATCCCAAACGGGACGCCGCGGCGAAATCCAGTCCCCCGGGTTTGGAGGCAAGATCGATGCAGACGCAGTCCTGCCGCAGCCGCATAAGCCGTGCTTCATCCAGAACCAGCGCCGGGACGGTATTTACCACCGCATCAAAGCTGCCAAGCACATCCTCCAGCGCCCCCGTTTCCGCCGGTGTGTATCCCATGGCACGGATCCATGCGATATCGGCGCATTTCCGCGCAGAAACGGTGACCTCCGCTCCCATGGCGCGAAGTCTGTGGGCGGTGAGCTTTCCGATGCGCCCGTAACCGATCACCAGCACCCGAAGTCCCAGAATACAGGCATCCGTCTCCTCCATAAGAAGCTGGATCGCCCCTTCGGCAGTTGCTGCGGCATTTGCCACGATGAGCTCCTCCCGGAGGAAGTAATCCGTAAGGCGGCTTTCCGCCTTTCTCGCCGCCTGAGCAAGATCCGGGGTAATGCGTCCCGCAAGCACAGGGCAGCCAAGCTCCACCGCCTGCAGCGCAGCCTCACAGGGAAGGATCCTGCTGCTGAGGGGGGAGGTCACGCTCCCCTGCCCGTTTGTGGCAGGCAGCGGCAGAAGCACAGCCGCGGCGCCACTGCAGGCTTCCTGCAGAGTCTCCGACTGGATGACCCCCGGCTCCGGCGGCATACGGTCCATACCGAACACATGCACCGAATGACCATCCGCCGCCAAAAGTCCGGTAAGCTTCAGGATCCGCATATCGCCCCCAAGGACGGCAAATTTCATGAAAACACCCTCTCCATTCACGATTTGCCTCATTCTATGAGCAGGAGGCGAAAAGTGTGCGGAGAGAGCAAACCACCCTGAAACCGAGTTTCAGGGTGTTTTCCGCAGTTATACCAGCTCCCGGTACATGCCGGCGGCATCCGCCTTCAGGGCGTGCTCACTGACAGCGACCACTTCCACCTTCAGCGTGCGGGTGCCGAAACGGATCTCGATCACATCGCCCACCTTCACATCGTAGGAAGCCTTGGCAGGCCGACCGTTCACGGACACATGCTCCGTATCGCAGGCTTCGTTTGCCACGGTGCGGCGCTTGATGAGCCGGGAGACCTTCAGGTATTTATCCAGCCGCATACCTTACTTTTCCAGAACCTTCTTGAGACCTGCGCCGGCATGGAAGGAGACAGCCTTGCTCTCGGGCAGGGTCACAGTCTCGCCGGTGCGGGGGTTGCGGGCGGTACGGGCAGCGCGGTTCTTCACCTCGAAGGAGCCGAAGCCCATAAGAGCCACCTTCTCCTCCTGAGAAAGGGCATCCTGAATGCTCTCCAGCACAGCGTCCAGAGCAAGGGCGCAATCCTTCTTGGTAAGGCCGGTACGGGCAGCCATCTTTTCGGTCAGTTCAGTCTTGTTCATTTGTTCCTCTCACTTTCATAGGTTTTAAATCTCTGGATAAACGCGCTGTTTTCTGCGTTCAGCGCATCCTCCGGGTCGATTTCGGAAATTTGTGCCAGCCGCACAAGGGAAAAGAGCAGGGGACCCACAAGCGCCTTGTCTGTCCCTCCGTTTTCCAGTGCATCCGCTGCGCTGCGGAAAGCGGCGGCGATATCTTCGGCAGATCCCAGAGCAAAACCGGCTTTTCCCGCCTTGCTCTGCAGCTTATCTGCCCGCCAAAGTGCGGGAAGAGTTTTGGACACCGCCTCAAGGGAGCCAGTCACGGTGCTGTCCTTCCGCTCGGTACGCTTCACCGCTTCCCATGTGGCAAGGGTGGCTTCCACGCCGGGGTTCGGTTCCGGGGCAAATACATGGGGATGCCGCCGCAGAAGCTTGCGGCAGGTACCGTCGGTCACATCCTCCAGATCAAAATTTCCCTGCTCCGCTTCCATGTCCGCATGGAAAAGCACCTGCAAAAGAACGTCCCCCAGTTCCTCAATGAGATGCTCCCGGTCATTTTCATCGATGGCCTCCGCCGCCTCATAGGCTTCCTCAATGAGGTTTCTGCGGATGCTCTCATGGGTCTGCTCCCGATCCCACGGGCACCCCTCCGGGCTTCGCAGAAGTGTCACCAGATGCCGCAGATCTTCTATCGTATATTTCTCTTTTTCAGGAAAAGTAAGCATAGTTTATCCTCAATTATCGAATTTTCAGCTTGTCTGCGATCTTTTCGCCCTTTGGCAGAAGGAGAAGATCTTCCCTTGTAATGGCCTTCAGACAGATCACAAGCACCCCATAGACTGCCACGGCGACAATGACCGCACCGAAGAGACACACAGCCGCTGCAAGTCCGCCGCCTCCGAGCCGTTCAAAGAGGAGGGCAGTGCAAAGCCCATGGACTCCCCATGCCGCTGCCGCCATAATGACCGTGCAGACCAGAGGACGCAGGAACATCCTGCCGAAACGCAGAGACTCTCTGGTTTTCACCCGGATGTACGTCAGGTTTGCGACGGAAATGAAGAGATAGCAGGCAATGTTGCTGATGGGCGCGCCGAGGATATGCACGTTTTCGCTTCCCGCAAGCCACCAGTCAAGGGCGACCTTAATGAGGCTTCCCGTGACAGAGGTAATGAGCAGCACCTTTTCATAGCCACTTGCCTGCAGAAAGCAGCTGCTCATAAGCTCCAGACACAGGAAATATGCCGCAAAGGACAGAATCTGCAGCAGCAGAGGACCGATCTCATGGCTGTCCGGGAAAAGCACACCGAAAATGGGTGCTGCAAGGATGCACATACCCGCACAGGCGGGCATGGCAATGAGGTTCATGACCCGGGTGGAGGATTCCATCACGTTTCTTGCCTCCTGCCGCTTCCCAACGGCAAGGGCCGCTGCGATGGAGGGCACAACGCTTACGGAGAGCGGCACCACAAAGGCACTGGGAAGATTAAACAGGGTAAGTCCCTTGGAATACACGCCGTAAAGGATCTTTGCCTGGAAGAAGGAGAAGCCCGCACCGTTCTGCAGACGGTCATACAGGACGCTTGTGTCGATGACGGAGATGATGCTTGCAAGGGAGGAGGAAAGGGTAATGGGAATGCTGACCTTAAGAATCTGCGCCGCAGTCTGCCGTCTCGTCAGCATGGCTTCGGGAACACCTCTTCCATCCGGGCCATAGCGGTACATCCGCATGCAGTAGATCACAAGCACCGGTACCGCAATACCGAGCCCCACCGTAACGCCCACGATGGCGCCGGCGGAAACATCCGCAGAGGATGCCCCCATACGCAGAAGCTGCCATGCCACAGCAAGACCGATAATGAGCTTTCCGAGAACCTCAAGGATCTGGGAAATGGCAGTGGGGATCATATTGGAATGTCCCTGCGTATAACCGCGGTAAACGGAGATCACACAGGAAAAGGTCACCGCCGGGGCAAGAACACGGATGCAGTTTGCGATCTCATGGTCGCCGATAACATCGGCAAAAAACTGGGGCCAGATGAGCATGGCTGCCGTGCCCGCCACGCCGATGGCAGTGAAAACCATAAGTCCCACCCGCAGATATCTGCGGACCTGCCCGCGTCCCCCGTTTGCAAGGGAGGCGGAGACAAGGCGGGACACTGCTGCGGGAATACCGGCAGTGGACACCGCCAGAAGGAAGTTATAGATCTGGTAGGCTGCATTGAAGTGGGCGGAGCCCTCGTCGCCAAGCAGATTCAAAAGCGGGATCTTATAGATGGCACCGATGATCTTTACCAGCATCACCGTTGCCGCAAGAACTGCCGCCCCGCTGAGAAAATTCTGTTTTCGCTGCTGCGCCAAGAAGACGCCCCCTTTCCCGGAATTCACCGGATATTCACGCATTTTGCAGGAATAATCCGGCTTGTTAACATAACCGATGTGGACAAAACTGTGGAAAATGTGGAAAACGCCGAAAAATTCCCGGTTTTTCCACCGTTTTTGGAAATAACGATTATGGCACCTTCCTCATTATGCAGGATTTTCTGCATTTTCCCATCAAAAGCATTGTACGCCGCCGGGAAGGAATTCATTCTCAGATACGGCTTTTTTTCTGCAGACGGATATCCTGTCCGCGGAAGCGCAGCACCATATACTCCCCGGCAATGCGGGAATAGATCTGGGGAGAGTAGCGGCTGCGGATATCCTCAAGGGTGAGATTCGTGCTGATGATGGTCTGCTTTCCTGCGGCAAGCCTGCCGTTTACAAGGCTGTACAGCGCGCTTGTGACAAAAGAAGTGGTCATCTCCGTGCCGAGGTCATCCAGAATGAGAAGGTCGCAGTTCATGTATCGGCGCAGGTCATCCCGGATCGAATCCGGATCCCCCCCTCTGCCGAAATGCTCCTGCTCAAAGCGGGAGAAGATATTCACCGCCGTGTCATACACCACGGAAAAGCCCTGCTCGGAAACCTCGCGGGCAATACAGGTGGAAAGGAAGGTCTTTCCCAGACCTGTTCCCCCGGTAAAGAGCATGCTCTTATGGTCTTTTCCGAAGCCTCTTGCATACTGCAGACAGCTTTCGTAGGCAAGCTCCATCAGCTCCCGGGGACGGATGCCGTCGGGATCCGGCTTTGCGCTGTACCAATCCAGATCGAAGCTATCGAAGGTCTCCTCCCCCATTTTGAGGAGAGAGGAAAGCTCCTTCTGCTGCTCTTCCCGATAGAGAAGCTTCAGACATCCGCAGGTCTCCCCGCCGGGAAGCAGTCCCGTATCCCGGCATTTGGGGCAGTACGGCTTCTCCTCCAGATAGTCTGCAGGATACCCCGCGCTGACAAGCTCTCTTGTACGCTCTTCCTGAAGATCCAGATTCTGCTCCCGGATGCGGGCAATGGCCTCCAGTGCATGAGGGTCTTTGGACATGGTGAGGGACACGGTCTGCAGCATGGTGGCGCGAAGCTGCCTGTCCAGCTGCTCGATTTTCGGGATCCTGCGGTAGATCTCCTGTGTCCGCCTGTCAAGTCCGTCAGAAGCTTCCTGCCGCCGGGCATCCAGACGCACTCTTGCACGGCGCATGATCTTTCCGTCTACAGACATATTCTCCCGCCTTTCCCTTACCGTCCGCCGCCCATACTGTTCAAAAAGCGGCGAAGCTCATCCAGTTCGTTCGTCTGCGCCCCGGTCTGGGCAGCGGGATCCTTTGCGGTCTGCTGCTGTGTCCGGGCTGCGGGGCGCGTATCCCCCGCTTCGATCTCCTCCACGGTACGAAAACCGTTCTGCTGCCAGTTTGTGAGGATGGAATCCATATACCTCCAGGCAAGCTTTCCCGTCTGCATCACGGTGCGGTCATAGGCCATACCGATGACCTCCGCGGAAAAGCCCATGCCGGACCATTTCTCGATGTATTTCTGCTCCGTGGGGGACGGCTCTCTGTCCCGAATGCCAAGGAGACGGCGAAGCTCAGCCTGAAGCCCCCGGCGTTCATCCATGACCTTGAGATAGCTTTCCGCCTGCTCAAGGGTGAATATCCCGGCATTGTGCCAGGTAAAGGCCGCCTTTTCCACATAGCCCATGGCGGGAAGACGGCTGCCGCCGTTTTTGCGCTGATACTCCTCAATGCAGTGGGTCAGCAGCATGAGAATGACCTCCGGGGGCATCCCCAGAGAATCGTAAATGCCGAAAAGCTTTCTCAGTCCGTCGGAGGAAAGCAGCTTTCCATAGATCCGCTGCACCTCTTCCACAAGTCCCGCAAAGGCAGAACCGCTCTGCATTTCCCGATGGATATCGGCAGCAGAGTATTCGGGAAGCTCTTCCCGCTGCAGCGCAGGCACAGGTGCGGAAGGCGCCTCCACAAGGCCAAGACCTCCCAAAACTCCCATGGCGCGGCGGATCTCCTGCTCGGAGCAGCCAAGGGTCCCGGCCGCTGCGCCGTAGGAAAAGGCACCGCCGGAGGCCAGAATATGCAGATATAACAGGGCGGCATTTCCGTCCCGGGCAGCAATGAGAGCCCGGGCATCCCGCCCGCTGATGCTTATGGTACCGCCGCCGGGCAGCACATTTGTCATTTCGTCTCTCACAGCCGTCTCTCTTTCTCCTGTGTAAATCCCGAATGGAAAGGAAGTATATTATAGCATAATCCGGCCTCCGTGGCAACGGCAGCCGCCCACATTTCCCTTGCATCATGGTGGAAAAATCGGGGGAATTCTGCTATACTGTCTGAAAAACGCAACCGAAAGGATGAAACGCAGCATGACAGCGGAAGCAGGCAAGCGTACCCTCCATGTGGCAGCAGCCCTCATTTGGCAGAAGGACAGGTTTCTCATCTGCCGCAGACCTCCGGAAAAATCCCGCGGTCTTGACTGGGAATTTGTAGGCGGCAAGCTGGAGCCGGGAGAAACCGGGGAAGAAGCCCTCATCCGGGAATGCCGGGAGGAGCTGGATGTCACCGTTAAGCCGGGGGAAGTGTTCATGCGTCTGACCCACGAATACCCGGATGTATTTGTGGAGCTCACGCTGTATAACGCCGTCATCACCGAAGGCGCGCCAAAAATGCTGGAGCATGTGGGAATGTGCTGGATCACCCCCGAGGAGATCGACAGCTTCAAATTCTGCCCCGCAGATGCCGTCATTCTGGAAAAACTGAAGGGCAGCGCATAAAGGAAGGAGAGCCATCAGCTCTCCTATAGACATGATCTTCAAGATATCAACGAATTGCTGGATGGTTGATGAATCAATACGACAAGGTTCCGGCGCAAGCCGGAACACGGGATTGAGAGCGAAAAGGTCGGTTAGAACATAAACTTATCGCAGCCCCCGTCTCTTCGTCTTTCGTCCCCCGCCAGGAGAGTCTCGTCGTCGCGGATTCCATATCGCGCGCTTCGGCGCACACGCCAAAGCTTGTTCATTCCATCGCTCCTCCTCTCCAAACCGAACCCGCTTTGCTGGGCTTCGGTTTGGTTTCCTCTGGCCGCTTCAAGGGAGTTTCCAAAGAGGGGAAATACGGAATCCCCTCTTTGGTTGTTCTTTTGGATACTTTTCTGTCAACACAGAAAAGTATCACCCCCGTCCAATCGTCTCTTCGTCTTTCGTTATATCAATCCCTCAGTCACCTGCGGTGACAGCTCCCTTTACACAAGGGAGCCTATTTGATAGACAGTGATTTGTGAATTTCTGCTTATAACCGAATACCAACGGAGATCGCAATGTTATCTTTTTGACAAGCTGAAAGGAGAGCCATCGGCTCTCCTTTCTTTATATGTTGATCTTGGAAAACACGTCCCCAAGCTTTTCCGTAAACAGCAGATCTGCCGCGCTGTCATAGCTTGTGGGACTTTTGTTGATGAGCACGAGCCGCTTCCCCCGGTAATACCGCAGAAGTCCGGCCGCAGGATACACCACAAGAGAGGTACCGCCCACAATGAGCATATCCGCATTCCGAATGGCATCCACCGCACCCTGCACCACATCGTCCTCCAGCATTTCACCGTACATGACGATATCCGGGCGGATCACCCCGCCGCAGCCGCATCGGGGAGTGCCCGCGCAGTTCATATGGCCGATCCCCGAAAACCGCTTTCCGCAGGATACACAGTGATTGCGAAACAGAGAGCCGTGAAGCTCCCAGACCTGACGGCTTCCCGCCTTTTGGTGGAGCCCGTCAATATTCTGGGTCACGATGCCCGCAAGATGCCCCGCTTTTTCCAAGGCGGCAAGCTTTTCATGGGTCACATTCGGCTTTGCATCGTCCACCATGAGCTTTTCCCGGTAAAAACGGTAGAAGGTATCCGGATCCCGGCGGAAGAAATCACAGCTTAAGATCTCCTCCGGCGGCACATCGTAATGCTGATTATACAGTCCGTCCTGACTGCGGAAATCGGGAATTCCGCTTTCCGTGCTGACGCCCGCGCCCCCGAAAAACACAGCGCTGCGGCTTTCCTCCAGCCAGCGCTGCAGAAGCTTTATGTTCTCCTCCACAGCTCAAAGCTCCCTGAGATCCACGGTGAAAAGATCCGCGCCGCGAACATTGTCCGCATAGCTCACCGTTGCGATGATATAGAGCTTCCCGTCATATTCCCAGCAGCCCGGATAGTGACAGGCATAGGAAGTCTCTTCCGCAGCACCCCGGGTCTCTTTCTGCGCGGCATCAAAGACAAGCAGCTCCTTGGTGAAGCAAAGCTTCTCCCCTTCCGTCACATAGAGCATCAGCTTCGAGCGGTCAAACCGCTCCGTATTGCACACCAGATAATGCCGTCCGTCAGAAAGCTCCCCACAGTAGATCTTGGAATTCACATAGGGAATATCGTGGGCATGGACAGCGCTCCAGCTTTCCCCCATATCCTCTGAGATATACACCAGCGGAATGCGGGATTCATCGTTCCGACAGAACATCCAGAGCTTCCCTTCCGCAAGGATGACGGAGATCTCCGGATGCACAAGCTTCTTTCCGTCTGCAAGGTCGCCGTTTTCCGCGATCTTCACAAGCCGCCATTCGTCATCTGCCCTGCCGCTGTCGGAGATCAGCACAGCCGGAGTATTGGGGAAGCCGTCAAGCTCGCCCACCCGCCCGGGCAGCAGAAGCTTTCCGTTGGGAAGTGCCACGGCGTTGGTATTCAGCTTGAAGGGAACGGGTCTTGACCAGAGAAGCTCAAAGCTCCCCGTTTCGTTGTTGAGAATGTAGAGATCCAGCGAATGGATATGATCGGGAGCCACCATCTGGTTTACGAACATATAGAGCCTGTCCTCCGCCACCGCATACACGGGCGGGCAGTAAAGGATCTTCCCGCTTCTGTCCTCGCAGAGGATCTCAAGGTCGCTCCATGTTTTTCCGCCGTCCGTGGAGCGCTTGCCGCAGATGGGGGTATACCCCTGCAGCTCCTTCACGGGACAGTTGTACCATGAGGCATAGAGCACCCCGCGGTACTCGGCAATGGCTGCCTCATGGAGAAACTTTGTTGTTTCATCGGGCATGAATACCGTGCAGGCGGAAAGGCATTTCCGGTCGGCCTTCTGCATTTCCGGGTGCAGAAAAGAGACAAAGGGTGTTTTTTCTGCCGTCACACGGTCTTCCGCGGTATAAAACGGGTGCATAAACATGGTTTTCCTCCCTGTAAAACGGCGGGCGGTCCTTTTTGCAAAGTACCGCCCGCGCTTCATTATTGTTTACTTTTTGCCTGCAACGGCGTTTTCCTTCAGGATAACGTCGTGTGCGCCGCCTTCCACGATGGAAGTCGCGGAAACGAGAGTGATCTTGGCATTCTGCTGCAGATCGGGAATGTTCAGAACGCCCACATTGCACATGGTGGAGCGGACCTTGGAGAGCGTGAGGGCCACGTTGTCGTGCATTGCGCCGGCGTAAGGAACGTAGGAATCCACGCCCTCTTCAAAGCTCAGCTTGGCTGCGCCGCCCATATCGTACCGCTGCCAGTTTCTGGCGCGGGCACTGCCTTCGCCCCAGTACTCCTTCATGAAGCTGCCGCCGATGGACACCTTGTTGGAGGGGCTTTCGTCAAACCGTGCAAAGTAACGGCCCAGCATCAGGAAATCCGCACCCATGGCAAGAGCCAGAGTCATGTGGTAATCGTGAACGATACCGCCGTCGGAGCAGATGGGAATGTAGATGCCGGTCTCTTCGAAGTACTTGTCCCGCTCACGGGCGACCTCGATGACTGCGGTGGCCTGACCGCGGCCGATACCCTTCTGCTCACGGGTGATGCAGATGGAGCCGCCGCCGATACCGACCTTGATGAAGTCTGCCCCTGCTTCGGCAAGGAAGCGGAAGCCTTCACCGTCCACCACATTGCCCGCGCCGATCTTCACGCTGTCGCCGTAGGTCTTGCGGACCCACTGCAGCGTGCGGCGCTGCCATTCGGAGTATCCCTCGGAAGAATCGATGCAGAGAACATCGGCGCCCGCTTCGATGAGAGCGGGGATGCGCTGTTCGTAGTCACGGGTGTTGACACCTGCGCCCACAACATACTTCTTGTGACCGTCCAGAAGCTCCAGGGGGTTTTCCTTATGGGAATCATAGTCCTTGCGGAACACGAAGCAGGAAAGGCTGCCGTCCTTCTCCACCAGGGGAAGGGCGTTGATCTTATGATCCCAGATGATATCGTTGGCTTCCTTCAGGGTAGTGCCCACAGGAGCGGTGATAAGCTTTTCCAGAGGCGTCATGAAGGAGGAGACCTTCTCCTCCCCGGTCATACGGGTCACGCGATAATCACGGCGGGTCACAATACCCAGCAGCTTCCCGTTGGGCTTGCCGTCATGGGTAACGGCAATGGTGGAATGCCCGGTACGCTCTGTCATTTCCAGAACATCCTTCAGAGTATCCTCCGGAGAAAGGTTGGAATCGCTGACCACAAAGCCGGCCTTGTATGCCTTTGCGCGGGCAACCATGGCCGCCTGACTTTCGATGGACTGAGAGACAAAAATGAAGGAAACGCCGCCCTCCTTGGCAAGCGAGACCGCCATATTGTCATCGGAGACCGCCTGCATCACAGCAGAGGTCATGGGAATATTCATGGAAATGGCGGGTTCTTCCCCCTTGCGGAACTTCACCAGGGGCGTCTTCAGACTCACGTTTGCAGGTACACAGTCAACGCCGGAATATCCCGGGATGAGCAGGTACTCACTGAAAGTATGCGACGGCTCTTCGTAAATAAATGCCATTTGCGATCCTCCCTTTCTTTAGGCTGAGTGGTATCATCCAAATCCGCCTGAGCGGGTGTCTGACCCGCGAGGCCGTCCTGAGGCAAGGCACCGCCTTGCAGATGGGCTGCCGCCCCTCAAAAGGCGGTAACGCAGCATCGGGGCGGTCTCGCGGTTCAGAAACGGTTTGGGATAATACCGCGCTCAGCCTAATCAAACAAATTATATTTTTGATATTGTATGGATTTTCTCCGTTTCTGTCAATGGTAAACATCCACAAAATTCCGCCGAAAATGAGCGGATTTTTATCCAAACAGTTTTTTCTTTTCCCGGATGAGCGCTTCCGCGCAGCGAAGGCCGTCCACTGCGGCGGAAATGATGCCCCCGGCATAGCCTGCGCCTTCTCCGCAGGGATAAAGTCCCTCCAGCGCAGAAACACAGGCTTCACTGCGCAGGATCCGCAGGGGCGAAGAGCTTCTAGTCTCCGGTGCGGTCATCACCGCCTGCGCATCATCAAAGCCCCGAAGCTGCCGTCCCAGAACAGGCAGTGCCTCTTCCAATGTCCCCGTAATGATCTTCGGCAGCACACGGTGCAGATCTGTCCACACCACACCGGGAAGATAGGTGGGCTTTACCCGTCCCGGGCCGCTCGAAGGCTCACCGCGGAGAAAATCGCCCACAAGCTGTGCCGGCGCTTTATAGCTTTCCCCGGCTGCGCGGAAGGCTTTTTGCTCAAGCTCCCGCTGCCAGTAAACGCCGCCCATTGCCCCGGGATAGGGGAAGCTTTCCGGGGCTACCGCCACAAGAAGAGCGGAATTTGCATTCTCCCCGCTTCTTCCGGAATAGCTCATGCCGTTTGTACAGACGCCCCCCGCTTCGGAGGCTGCCGCCATCACATAGCCGCCGGGACACATGCAGAACGTATAGGCGCTGCCGCCGCCCGGCAGATGGCAGGATAATTTATAGGGCGCTGCGCCAAGGCTCTTCATGCCGCCGAATGCGCCGTACTGGGCGGCATCGATCTCCTTCTGCAGATGCTCGATGCGCACACCCATGGAAAATGCCTTGGGCTCCATGGGGATCCTTGCCGCCTGCAGCATTTCAAAGGTATCTCTCGCGCTGTGACCCACAGCAAGGATCATTCCGCTGCAGGGGATCTCTCCGTTTTCGGTCACCGCAGCGGCAAGTACACCGCCTTCGATCTTCAGCCCCGTAAGCTTTTCCCCGAAGCGGATCTCACCGCCCAGAGAAATGATCTCCTCCCGAATGGCCTTCACCACGTGCACCAGCACATCCGTTCCCACATGGGGCATGGCATCGGTAAGGATCCTCTCTCCTGCGCCAAAGGCCGCAAACTGCTCCAGCACCCAGCGGCTTCTTGGACCGGACACCCCGGAGTGGAGCTTGCCGTCGGAAAATGTCCCGGCGCCGCCCTCACCGAACTGCACATTGGATTCCGGGTCAAGGATGCCCTCTTCCCGAAAGCGCCTGACTGCCTTTGTCCGCGCCTCCACAGGCTCTCCCCGCTCCAGAACGACGGGGTTTGCCCCGGCTCTTGCCAGAACCAGCGCCGCAAACATCCCCGCAGGACCGAAACCAACCACAACAGGCCGCTTTTCTCCCTGCCATGGGCCCTTTTCCGGCACATAGACCGGACCGTTTTCCGGCGCAGCGGAAACGCCCCGCCGGGTCAGATACTTACCCTCACCGGAAACAGCAATATCCACGGTGTAAATGAGCCGCACATCCTGCTTTTTCCGTGCGTCGATGCTTCGCCGCAGGACCTTAAGCTCCCAGATATCTCCCGCGTCTATGCCAAGCACCTTTGCCGCAGCACGCTTCAGCGCTTCCGGGGAATCCTTCCGGGGCTGAAGGGAAATGTCACGAAGTCTCAGCATTCCGTCACCTCGCTGCGGATAGCCCCGCAGCTCTGCCGCTGCTCCAGGCCCACTGCAGATTATACCCGCCGCAGTCGCCGTCAACATCCAGCACCTCGCCGCAGGCAAAAAGTCCCGGCACGAGGCGGCTTTCCAGGGTCACCGGGTCAAAATCCCGGGTGCGGATGCCCCCGGCTGTGACCTGTGCCCCATCAAAGCCCATGTTCCCCGTAATTTCAAAGCGGAAATCCTTTGCCGCCGCAGCAAGACGGGAGATATCCCTGTCCCGCAATCCGGAAAGCGGCACACTCTCCCCGATACCCACGGATTTTGCCACAACTCTGCCAAGTCTTCCGTGGAGCATACCGGCAAAAATCTCCGCCACGGTCATCTCCCCAAGCGCCTTCACCCTTGCGGAAAGCAGGGCGCAGACCTCTCCCCGGGAGTATTCCCGGAAAAGATCCAGCGAGACCTCCATCCCCGGCTTTGCCCCCCGGGAAATTTCAAACACTGCGGGGCCGCTCAGTCCGTATTCCGTAAACTGCACTTCTCCCGCGTTTTTTGCAACGCGCTCATTTCCCCGGCGGATCTCCACCCCGGCATCCGCCCGGATACCCTTGAGCGACCTGCCCAAGGTCCCCGCCGTTTTCAGCTGCACAAGAGAGGGCTGCAGGGTCGTCGTCTTATGTCCGAAGGTCTCCAGAAGATCATAGCCCCATTTTCCGCCCCCGAGCTTTGCCCCCGCAGCACCGCCGCAGGCAACGATAAGCCGCCCGGCAAAAAGCGTGCCCTCCTGCCATTTCAGCAGAAAGCCGCCCTTTTCCCGCTTCACCGCATCCACATGCACGCCGCAGCGCACCTCCACCCCGGCACTTTCCAGCCCGAGGCGCAGAACATCCACAACGCTTGCCGCCTGATCGGACAGGGGATAGACCCTGCCCCCGGGTTCCGTCACCGTGAGCAGTCCCATTAAGCGGAAATACCGCAGCGTCTCTTCGGGAGCAAAGGCGGACAGGGCCTTTCGCGCAAAGGCGGCATCCCCGTGATACCTTCCCTCAAGACCGGATAGATTTGTCAGATTGCAGCGGCCGTTTCCCGTTGCCGCAAGCTTCCGCCCCAGACGTGCCTGCCGCTCCAGCAGCACAACGTGCACCCCGGGTGTTTCCGCTGCGGCCAGCGCTGCCATCATCCCGGCGGCGCCGCCACCCAGCACTGCAATAGTCATCTTCTGCGTCCTTCCTCTTGCGTAAAATGTTCCATATTATATATACTGTATCATATAAGTGCTTTCCGGGCAAGAAAAACCGTAACGATATTTTTATTTTGAGAAATTTCGTCTGCACTCTTGAATTTTTCCGCACAGATTGTATAATCATGAAAACACCACAATGATGACGGAGGGCGCCATGGCATCACTGAGAGAAAAAATCCGTTCAAGCCGTTTCTGTTATCTGTATAATGTAAGGGACAGCCGTGCCAAGGGACGGCTCGTGCTTTTGTCTTCAAGTTCCGTTGTGGCACTGGCAAACGCTCTGACCACAGGACTTTTCTATACCACATTTCTCATCAACAACGGCATTAACCTTGTCAACATCTCCATTCTGACCTTTGTGCCCTATATCGCAAGCTGCTTCTCCATTTTTACGCCCACCATTCTGGAACGGCTTCCGAAACGAAAATGGATCCTTGCAGCCGGACGGTTGGGTTATTACTTATTCTTCATGCTGGGTGTCACGGTTATCCCAAAGATCGTAGAGGATCAGTCGCTGAAAACCATCCTCTTCGTTGCCACCGTGTTCATCGGGCACATCCTCAGTGCGATCTCCAACAGCGGCTACACCTCCTGGCACATCAACTTCCTGCCGGAGGATGTGCGTGCGGAGCATTTCGGCATCAACAGCGCCGTGAGCAGCACCGTGGGTCTCGGCTTCGGCGTGCTGTTCTGCCTCATTGCCGACGCTTTTGCCGGTCACCCCAACGAAGCGATGGTCATTGAGATCTTCCGCTATGTGGGCATCGGCTTCGGTCTTCTGGACGTATTCCTGCTGACCCGTCCGGATGAATATCCCTATGAAAAAACGCAGGATCGTCCCAAGTTCCGGGATGTGTTCGTAAAGCCCATCCAAAACAAAAAGTTCCTTGGATGCATCCTTGCCGGCGCCTCATGGACCTTTGTGTGCAATCTGCCCGGCGGTGTGCTGAACTATTATCTTCTGGAAAATCTGGGACTTAAGTACACCTACATACAGGTCATCAATGTGATCTACCCGCTCATCATCATGATGTGCCTGATCCCCTGCCGCCGCACCATCAAAAAGTACGGCTGGATCGGCACCTTTGCCATGGGCGCCATGATGGTGGGTCTGTCCAATATGCTCTACAGCTTCACCACCCCTGCAAACTATATGATCCTTTACCCCATCGTGCGGATCCTGCAGCATGTTCTGGGCGCCCACTTCACCGATACTCCCGCAAACAACATGGCATATCTGAACCTGCCCAATGAGGACAGAACAAATTACATGTCCTTTAATGTGCTCGTGGCCAATATTGCCGCATTCCTCGGCGTAATGTGCGGCACATGGTTTGTGGCACTGGCACCGGATTTCACCATGAATATCTTCGGCATATCCTTTGGTCACTGCCAGACGCTCCTTCTGGCAAACGGCATCGGTCAGATCGTGCTCTCTCTGGTACTGTTCAGGAACAAGAACAGGCTGACTCCCAAGGAACCCTGACGGAATACTGCACAACCGGACGGAGGTACTCCTATGACTTCTTTAAAAGAACGCATACGAAAATCCCGGCTTTTCTTCCTCTACAATCCCCGTGACCCCTACAGTCTCGGGCGTCTCATAATGCTCAGCAGCACAGCCACCGCAAACCTCGCCAGCGTCCTCACCACCGGTCTGTTTTATACCGGTTTTCTCATTGACAACGGCATAAATCTCACCAGTATCGGTATTCTCACCTTTGTACCGCCCATCACGAGCTGCTTCACCCTGCTTTCCCCCCTGATCCTTGAGCGGTTCAAAAAACGAAAATGGCTGCTGTTCTTCTTCCGCATGATGTACTACTCCATGTACATCCTTGGCGGAACGCTGGTGCCTCTGTTTGTCCATGACCCCGCCATGAAGGTGGTCTGTTTCGTGGTGGTGGTGTTCCTCGGTCATTCCTTCAACGCCCTTTCCTCCAGCGGTTTTTCCGCCTGGCATATCAATTTCATGCCGGATAATGTCCGTGCGGAGCACATCGGCATAAACTCCCTTGTGGCGAATATTTCCGCACAGGGCTTCGGTCTCATTTTCGCCCTCATTGCGGACGCCTTTGCAGGTACACCCGGAGAGTCCGGTCTCTTTATCACCCTGCGTTTCATTGCCTATGCGGTGGGCATCTTTGACTGCATTCTGCTTCTTATCCCCAGGGAATTTCCCTACGGTTCCTCCGGCGAAAAGCCCCGCATCCGGGACATCTTCGTCAAATCCCTCAGAAACAAAAAATTTGCCGGCTGCATCATGCTTCTCTGCATGTGGACCTTTGCCTACAACCTGCCGGCTTCCGTATTGAACTATCGCATCCTTGAGGAGCTGAAGCTGAGCTATTCCTACATTCAGGTCATCAACGTCATCTACCCCATCTTCGTCTTTGCCTTCCTTGTCCCCTGCCAGCGCTTTATCAAGAAGCTGGGCTGGCTGGAGACCATGAGCATCGGCATCTGTATGGATATCGTTTCCTTCTTTGCCTACGGTCTCGTGGTACCCGGAAACGTAAGCTGGCTTTTCCCCACCGTGCGTATTGTCCAGCATCTCTCCACCTCCCTGTTTTCCGGCATCCCGGTAAACAATCTGGTGTACTTCAACCTTCCTGATGAAGACCGCACCCATTATCTCAGCTTCTATATTCTGGCAAACAACGCCGCATCTTTTCTGGGACTCATGTGCGGCACATGGTTTGTCACCATCGCCCCGGATTTCAGCTTCCACATCGGCAGCATCCACGTGGGGAACATTCAGTTTTTGCTGATGCTCCAGTCTCTCATGCTGCTTGTGATGCTCATCACCGTTCAGTTCACCAAAAAGAAGCTGCGCCCCAGCACCATGTGACCCAATACCTCCGTCCGAAAAAGGACGGAGGTATTTTTTCTGTTGCACTTGGGGAAAAGGCAGATTATAATGGCGGTAACCTGAAGGGAGGCTTACGGCATGAAGCTGCATCTGTACAATCTGGTTTCCCGGGAGGAGATCTCTTCCCGAAATGTCCCGGATGCGGACTGGAAGACCGTTTCCGCAGGAGGCAGTGTCTTTACGCTGATAAGCCGCGAAGGCAGAGCCGCCGCCTTCCGCATCACGGAGGACGGAGAGGGCTGCCTCCCCGTTCCCCTTCCCCAAAACTGGCAGAATCTGAAGGAAGCTGCGGTAAGCTGTCTCCATGAGGGGCACATTGCCGCCTGCGACCTTTTCGGAAAGATCCATTTCTGCACCCCGGAAAAAGCCGATTGCGTGCGTTTTCCCAAGGGCGTGCAGAAAATCAGCTCCGGCTGTGTGCTTGCAGCGCTGACACCGGAGGGCAGGGTCTTTTACCGTGCCTATCAAAGCCGTTACGGCGGCGATGCATGGACGGATACCGGCTGGGAAAACGTTGCGGACATCTCCGCAGGTCCCCGGCGTCTTTGCGGCGTCACCGCAGACGGGCAGGTACTGCTGCAGTCCTTTGCAGGAAGCGCCGCGGACTTCTTTGAGCCAAGTCCACGTGGTCTCACTCAGGCATCCGCCGCTGCGGAAGGTCATACCGGGATCTATACCCTGCGGGACGGCAGGCTCTGTCTCAACGGCAGGATCCTCGGCGCGGGAAGCGATTTTACCGCACTTGGCTGCGGTGTCAGCACCACGCTGGAATTTGCCGTCTGCCGCAGAAGGGACGGCTCCTTCCTCACGGCGCTCACCGGCGGCACTTTTATTCCCTCATCCATGTTCATCCCCGATGCACAGTCTGTTGCCCTCTGGGATGCGGGAGACAGGTTCATGGCCTGTCTCAGCCAAGAATGATTTCTGAAACGGAGGCAATCCCATGAAAATCACCGGACTTCGCACCTGTTTCTCCGAACGCTGCCATTATCTCATCGTGGAGACCGACGAAGGCATCACCGGTCTCGGCGAGGCAACGCTCCATTCCCGTCAGCTTGCTGTGGACGGCGTATTCAAGCATCTGGAGCCGTATCTCATCGGCAAAGACCCCACCCGTATCGAGCATCTCTGGCAGGATATTTTCCGCGGCACCTTCTGGCGGGGCGGTCCTGTGCTGATGGCAGCGCTCTCCGCATTGGATCTTGCCCTGTGGGACATCAGGGGCAAGGCACTGAATGTCCCCGTCTACGATCTTCTCGGCGGCAAATGCCGGGATAAGATCCGCGTCTACCTCGGCATCGGCGGAAACAGTCCCGAGGAGCTTGCGGAAAAGGGCATTGAAATGAAGGAAAAGGGCTACACTGCACTGCGCTTCTGCCCCTTTGACGGTCCGGGAAATGTGCTGGATATGGGTCCCGGCGTCCGCAAGGCTGTGAAATATACGCAAGCGCTGCGAAACGCCGTTGGCGAGGAAGTGGACCTTGTTCTGGAATGCCACACCCGTCTTACCCCTCCCGCAGCGGTGGAGCTCATGAACGCCGTCGAGCCGTATCACCCCATGTTCGTGGAGGATCCCATCCGTTCGGACAGTCCCGAGGTCTTCCGCAATCTCAGACGGCAGACCCGTCTGCCTCTCGGCACGGGAGAAAAGTTCGGCGCCATGTGGGACTACAAGACCCTTATCGAAGAGGATCTCATTGACTATATCCGCACCGATATCTGCAACTGCGGCGGTATTTCTCAGATGCGGAAGATCGCAGCCTACGCCGAAGCCCATTACATGGAGATGGCGCCCCACGGCGTTCATCACGCAGGCTTTATGGGCGTGCTGCATATGGATTTCGCCACCCCGAACTTTGCCATTCAGGAAGACTGGATGAGCCTTACCCACCCGGAATGGCTGGATTACGATGTGACCCTCACCGACGGATATCTCACCATGGGCGACCGCCCCGGTCTTGGCGTCACGCTTATTGAATCCGAGCTCAAACCCTTCAGCATGGTCGAACACCCCCACTGGCGCCGCAGTGACGGCGCCGTACAGGATTGGTAATTGAGGTGAAAAATATGGAAAACAAAGTTTGCTTTCTCACAGGCTCCGGCTCCGGCAACGGACGGAGCATGGCACTGCGCATGGCTGAGCTCGGCTATGACATCGCCCTGCATCATTCCGGAAGAGATCCCCAGAGCGCCGAAGAGATCCGCAGTCAGATCGCCGCTCTCGGCCGCAGAGCGGAAGTTTTTGTAGAGGATCTGAGTCAGTCCGGCGCTGCCGCAAGGCTTTTTTGTCAGTTTGCGGAAAAATTTGACCGGCTGGACATCTTCGTGAACAACGCCGGCATCACCCGCTTTTCCCGCATTCCCGAAATGACGGAGGAAATGTACGACCAGCTCATGAACATTGACCTTCGGGCAGCCTGCTTCTGCATCAAGGAAGCCTGCCTTTTCATGCGCGAGCGGGGCATCAAGGGCTCCGTGGTCGCCATTGCCTCCAACCATCACAGCCGTCTTTGGCTCTCTGCCGCAGCATACGGCAGCGCCAAAGAGGCCATGTGCCGCTATGTGAAATACGCTGCCATGGAGTTCTGCCGTGACGGCATCCGTGTAAACTGCATCGCTCCCGGCTACATCGACCGGGAATACGGCCAGAGCGACAAAACCAAAGAAACCTTCGCCCGCATCAGCCGCACGGAGATCCCCATGCATCGCTTTGTCACCAGCCGGGAGATCGCCGACTGGACAGAGTTCATCTCCTCCCCCGCAGGACTTTCCCTCACCGGACAGACCATTGATCTGGACGGCGGCGCAAGCATCGTTGGTGCAGCCATGCAGGAGTACGGTCTCATTCTTGAGGAGGAATAATCATGCGTCTCGGTCTTAACGCGGTTCTTTCCCACCGCACACCTGAGGAATGGGCAGAAAAGACCCATGCACTTGGATTTCGCGCAAGCGTGCTTCCCTGCGGAGCGGAGGATGATGTGGAAGCCTACGTCTCTGCCGCAGCGGCATATGACATCCGCATCGCGGAGGTTGGGGCATGGTCAAATCCCCTTTCTCCCGACCCGGATATCCGCGCAAGGGATCTTGCCTTCTGCAAAAAGCAGCTTGCCCTTGCCGACCGCGCAGGTGCAAACTGCTGCGTGAACATTTCCGGCGCCCGTGGCCCCGTTTGGGATGCGGGCTATGCGGAAAATTACACGAAAGAGACCAGAAAGCTCCTCATTGACACTGTACGGGAGATCCTGGACTCCGTGAATCCCAAAAACACATACTACACCCTTGAGCCCATGCCCTTCATGCGCCCCTGGAGCCCTGAGGACTACGCGCAGCTTATCCGGGATGTGGATCATCCCCGGTTTGCCGTGCATCTTGACGCGCTGAATATGGTGTCCTCCGCAGAAACCTATTTTGACACCCCGGGACTTCTGCGCCGCTGCTTTGCCCTTTTGGGAAAGCATATCCGCTCCTGCCATCTGAAGGATGTGACCCTCGACCACGGCGGCATCTGTCTGCTGAAGGAAGTCCCCTGCTTTAAAGGCGGGTTCGATCTTGTGACCTATATGCGCCTTGCCCAC
>JAFQKD010000082.1 GCA_017397075.1 Oscillospiraceae bacterium
TACCGTGATCGGCGCGCCGCCGCCCACAGGTACACCGCCCACGATGATGCGTTTGCTAACCATTGATAATCCTCACAATATCGTTGAACATCACGACCATCATCAGACCGATGAGCAGCACCAGTCCTCCGGCGTGGATGTAGCCTTCGTATTTCGGGTCGATCTTTCGGCGAAGGAGCTTTTCCAGCCCCCATGTCACCAGAAGAAAGAAGATTCTCCCGCCGTCAAGGGCAGGAATGGGCAGCAGATTCATCACCGCAAGATTCACGGCAATAAATGCGCCCAGATAGGCAATGTTTGCCAAAGCATCCGCCGTAGTGGCAGACTGATTCCCCACATCGCTGATGGTATCCACGATGCCCACCACACCGGCCATATCCTTCATGCCCACGTTTCCGCCGAAAAGGTCCGCAAGACCCATCCAGACCATACGCACAAAATCCCATGTGGTATACAGACAGTGGCGGAGATATTCCCCGAAGGTGGGTTCGATGGTATCGAAGTTAATGCCGTACTTCAGCACAGTCTCCCCGTCCACAAGAAATTCTTCCCGCTGCAGGGGATAGTCCTCCAGCTTCACCCGCTGACCGTCCCGCCGCACCACCATATCCACGCTTCCCTCAGCGCGATCCATATAGGTGGTAAAGTCATTGCCGTAGAACACCCTGTGTCCGTCAATGGAAAGGATCTCGTCTCCCGGCTGAATGCCGTTTTCCCCGCCGTAACGGAACGCATCCTCCAGACTGTCCACCGTATTGCTCACATAATAGGCGGGACGCAGGCAGGCAAAGAGCACCAGCACGATGAGAAGTCCCACCAGAAAATTCATGGCAGCGCCTGCTGCAAGGATAAGGAGCCTCTTTGACACGCTCTGGCTGGTAAACGCCCGCTTATCTTCCGAGGCTTCGTCCTCCCCTTCCATGGCGCAGAAACCGCCAAGGGGCAGAAGCCGCAGAGTATACAGGGTCTCCCCTTTCTGCTTTTTCAGGATTTTCGGTCCCATGCCGATGGCAAATTCGTTTACCTTCACGCCGCAGGCCTTTGCGGTAAGAAAATGCCCCAGTTCATGGGAGGCGATGAGAATGCCGAAGATCAGGATCGCGAGAATGATATACATGGATCTGCCTTTCAAATCATTGCATAGATAAATTGCCGTGCTTCCCGGTCCGCCCCGAGGACCTGCTCCACGCTTTCTGCGGGAAGATGCCCCAAAGCATCCACGGCCTTTGTCACAAGGTCGCAGATCTGCAGGAAACCGATCTTTTCCTCAAGATAGAGACCCACTGCAGCCTCGTTTGCGGCATTCATCACCGCACAGGCAGCACCGGGCTTTTCCGCCGTTTCCATGGCAAGACGGAGACATCCGAAGGTCTCCGTATCCGGGTCTTCAAAGGTGAGCGAGCCAACCTTTGTGAGATCCAGCTTCTTTGCCGGACCTTCTGCCCGCTCAGGCCAGGTCAGCGCATACTGGATGGGCACCCGCATATCGGGAGCGCCAAGCTGAGCGATCACAGACCCGTCGCGGTACTCCACAAGGGAATGCACCACGCTCTGGGGATGAATGACCACCCTGATCTCCTCTGTTTTTGCGCCGAAGAGATGCATAGCCTCGATATACTCAAGCCCCTTATTCATGAGGGTCGCGCTGTCCACGGTGATCTTGGGACCCATAGCCCAGTTGGGGTGCTTCAGGGTCTGCGCTTTCGTCACCGTCAGCAGCTCTTCCCGCTTCTTTCCGCGGTAAGGACCGCCGGAGCCGGTAAGAAGGATCCGCTTTACATCCTGCCGTCTTCCCGCTTCGATGCACTGGAAAATGGCGGAATGCTCCGAATCCACGGGCAGGATCTCCGCACCGTGCTCCCTTGCCGCCTGCATCACAAGTCTGCCTGCGCAGACAAGGGCCTCCTTGTTTGCAAGGGCAATGCGCTTTTTCGCCCGTATGGCATCCATGGTGGGAAGAAGTCCCACTGTGCCCACCACTGCGGTGACCACGGTCTCCGCTTCCTCCATGGCAGCAGCCTCGCAGAGCCCTTCCATGCCGGATGCAACGCGGACGGAGGTATCCGCAAGTCTTGTTTTCAGATCTCTTGCTGCGGCTTCGTCATTGAGCACCGCAAGCTTTACGCCGAATTTTCTTGCCTGCAGCTCAAGGGCGGCGGCATCTCTCCCCGCAGCAATGGCGCAGACGGGGATATTCAGCTTTTCGCAGACATCCAATGTCTGCGTACCGATGGAGCCTGTGGCTCCCAGAACAGAAACTGCCTGATTCATGGTCTTATCCAAATGCGGGCACAAGGCTCATCAGCAGATACAGCATCGGCATGGTGAAGATCTGACTGTCGAACCGGTCCAGCATCCCGCCGTGTCCCGGCAGCACCTTTCCGAAATCCTTGATCCCGACCTCCCGCTTGATGGCGGAAAAGGCCAGATCTCCCAGCTGGGTGGAGAAATTGCAGGGGATAATGTAAAGCGCAAGGGCAAGGAAGTTGGTATTGAACCCCAGCGCAAAGTGGGTCACAAGTCCGAAGCAAAACACAGAAACAATACAAAGCAGCAGACTTCCCACGAAGCCTTCCGTGGTCTTGTTGGGGCTGACATTCGGCAGCGGACGGTGCTTTCCGAAAAGCTTCCCGCCGAAATACCCGCCGGTATCGGACAGCATGGTGATGCAGAAGCCGAGCATAACGCAGGTGCCGCCGTAATCCATCATTTTAAGCCGCAGGATATGACTCATGAGCCAGGGAATGCCGACGCCCCCCGCAATGCAGACAAGCACATCCCGGACGGACACGGATTTCTCCTTTCCACGGGTAAACACCGTCTCCGCGCCGAGGATCAGCACCAGAAGGTACAGGATCACAGGCACAGCCTTTTCCGCTATGCCAAGGCAGACCGCAACCGGAACTGCCGCAGCCGCAAGCGCGCTGTAGCCGTAAACACGCTTCACAGAGCCTGCTCCAAGGGAACGGATCAGCTCCGCAGACCCCACGGTGGTGATGATCACTGTAAGGATCGTAAGTGCCCAGGGCGGCAGAAACATGGCCGCCGCCACCAGCACAGGAAGACCGATCCCTGCAACGATCAGCCGCTGTTTCATGAAGAATACTCCTTTATTTTACCCCGCCGTACCGGCGGTCTCTCTTTCGGAAGCTTTCAATGGCAAGATCCAGCTCTCTGGGGCTGAAATCCGGCCAGAGGACATCTGTGAAATAAAACTCCGCATAGGCGCTCTGCCAGAGAAGGAAGTTGGAAATGCGGCACTCTCCGCTGGGACGGATCACAAGATCGGGATCGGGCATCATGCCTGTATCCAGATACCGTGAAAACGCCTCCTGCGTCATTTCGCCGCCCGCTTCGCTCCACGCTTTTGCCGCCCGCAGGATCTCATCCCGTCCGCCGTAATTCAGGCACACGTTTACCTGCATGCCCTGCACACGGTCGGTAATGGCGTCCGTTTCCCGGATCAGCGCCTGCAGACCGGGAGAAAGCCTCGTGGGATCCCCAAGGATCCGAAGGCGGATGCCGTCCTTTTCCATCTTCTCAATGGATTCCTTCAGATACTTTTCCAGAAGATCCATGATGGCCTGCACCTCATCCTGAGGGCGGGTCCAGTTTTCCGTGGAAAAGGCATACACGGTGAGATATTCCACACCGATGTCCTTGCAGTAGGTCGCGATCTTCCGGAAAGTCTCCGCCCCTGCAGCATGGCCTGCCTTGCGGGGCAGGCCGCGCTTTTTGGCCCAGCGGCCGTTTCCGTCCATAATGATCGCAATGTGACGGGGAACACCCCCGCCTGCACCGGGAGCTGCCATCAGATCTCCGCCAGTTCCTTTTCCTTCTTTGCGGACATCTTTTCGATCTCCTTGGCGTACTCATCGGTAAGCTCCTGCAGATCCTTCTCGATATCCTTCAGATCATCCTCGGTGATCTCGCTCTTTTTCTTCTGGGCCTTGAAGAATTCCATAGCATCCCGGCGGATGTTGCGGATAGCGACCTTGGCATCCTCGGAATACTTGCGGACAGTCTTCTGCAGTTCCTTTCTGCGCTCTTCCGTCAGCATGGGGAACACAAGGCGGATGATCCGGCCGTCGTTCTGGGGGTTGATGCCCAGTTCGGAGGTCATGATCGCCTTCTCGATGGATTTCAGCGTGGACTTATCCCAGGGCTGAATGGTCAGTGTGCGGGGATCGGGGGAAGCCACGGTCGCCATCTGGTTAATGGGAGTGGGAGTGCCGTAGTAATCCACGCGGATGGTATCCAGAACCGCAGAATTGGCTCTGCCTGCGCGGACAGAAGAATACTGGAAAGACAGAGAGTCCAGTGTCTTCATCATTTTGCTTTCGTATACTTCGTATTCGCCTGCCATGTCGGTTTCCTCCTATGTATTTATTTTTCCACGATGGTACCGATCTGCTCGCCGGTGACGACCCGCCAGATATTTTCCGGGTCCTTCAGGGCGAAGACCACCACGGGAATGCTGTTGTCGGATGCAAGGCTGGTTGCGGTGCTGTCCATAACGGCAAGGTGCTTTGCAAGCACGGTGTCATAGTTGATGCGGTCATACTTCACAGCGCTGGCATCCTTGTGGGGATCTGCACTGTATACGCCGTCAATGTTCTTGGCCAGCAGGATGATATCGGCGCGGATCTCGCTTGCGCGAAGCACGGCGCCTGTATCGGTGGAGAAGTAGGGAGAGCCTGTGCCGCAGCCAAAGATGACCACGCGGCCTTTTTCCAGATGGCTCACTGCCTTGAGACGGGCATAGGGTTCAGCCACAGCCTCCATTTCGATGGCAGTCATCACCCGCACGGGGATATCCATCTGCTCCATCACATCGGACACGGCAAGACAGTTCATCACCGTTGCCATCATACCCATGTGGTCAGCCCGGGCGCGCTCCATCTTTCCGTTTCCGTCCTTCAGTCCCCGCCAGAAGTTGCCGCCGCCGATGACGACGCCCACTTCCACCCCGGCTTCCACGCATTTTTTGATAACTTCACAAACGCTGCCGATCACATCGAAGTCCAGACCAAAGTGCTTATCGCCTGCCAGGGCTTCGCCGCTGAGCTTCAGTAAGATCCGTTTGTAAACCGGTTTGCCTCCGCAATTTTCAGACATATCATTTCCTCCAGCGTACAGTTTTGGCATTTATCCATACTATATCGTATTTTACCTCTTTTCAACCGAAATTGGAACCCCTGATTTTTAAATTTATCCTGAACAGTTGCAAATCGGTTGATTTTTCTGTACAGCAAAGCACCTCTGTGATAGGATATACATATCCCGAATCAATTATCCGGTCAGGGAGGTATGTTCCATGGACGAAATTCTGCTTCCTCTGCGAAGCTTTCTTGACAGTGAAGGCCGGCTCACCGCCTTTCCCGCAAAGCGGAAGAAAAAGCTGCCTGCGCTTTTGTACCTTGCGGGGAAATTCACCCCCGGGAAGCTCTATACGGAAAGCGAAGTAAATGACCTTCTGGATGCATGGCACACCTTTCACGACCCGGCAACACTCCGCCGCGAGCTTTATGACTACCGTCTTCTGGGCAGAGAGGCAAACGGCTCCGCCTATTGGGTGAACCTCCCCCTGCCCTCCCTTGCAGAGCTGGAAGCGCTGCTGTAAAAAGAACGGAGATCCGCGGATCTCCGTTCTTTCTTCAGCACATCATGAGATAAAGCTTTGCCGTGGCCTCCGCATCGCACCATGCTCTGTGGGCTTCCTCCTGAGCGATAAGGAAATAATCGGTGAGAAACCCAAGCTTGTAGCAGGGAAGCTTCCATGTCTTTCTGGCAAGGCTCAGGGTATCCGCAACGCAGAACTCCCGCTCCAGATCCTGCCTCTCCATCTCCCGCTGGATAAACCCGCAGTCAAACCTTGCGTTGTGAGCAACAAGGGGCAGCCCCTCCGTAAAGGCGAAAAACACCGGCAGTGCCTCATGGATATACGGCGCATCCGCCACCATGGCGTTTGTGATCCCCGTAAGGGCGGTGATCCCGGCAGGGATGGGCATACCAGGGTTCACCAGCGTATCAAACCGCTCTGTGATCTCCCCGCAGCGCACCTTTACCGCGCCGATCTCCGTAATGCGGGCAGGTGCGCCAAAGCCTGTGGTCTCAAGGTCAAAGGCCACAAAATCCTGCATTCCTTTTTTCGATATGTATGTGATCATGGCGACCTCCCGGCTGCTGTGATGAAGACAGTATACGCTTTTCGCCGTATTTCGGCAAGCAAAAGGGATGCTTCACCTCCCCTTTGTTGACATACCTATATATATCGGTTAGAATAGCGAAAAAGGAGGGGAAACGCCTTATGGAAAAGCTTTATTTTACAGGCCAAAACTACGCCCTGTCCGTTGGCAAAGACACGTTTTCCGTATTTGCCGGAGAGGAACAGTTCTTCGAGCTGAGCGTCCGTTCCGCAGTGCATACCAGCGAGCAGAAAGACCTTGACCATGAGGTCATGGTGCGCACCGTGGAGGAAAACAGCAAAGACGCGCTCACCGTGATCTGGACCACCTGCAGCGCTCCCACCAACGCAGGTCCGCAGTGCTATAAGCCTGCCTGGGAAAAGAAGGTATACCGTCTGGAAGCCAAAGCGGACGGCTTTCTCTACAATGTCAGCGTGACCGGAAAAGGCACCCCCGCCGGCGTGGACTATTTCACGGATACCACCGGAAAAAGCTACGGCAGTACATATGATGCCTCATGGTATCTGCTGCCTGTGGCCTGCAACAACAATCTCCCGGAGTACCCCAAGTGCATCACGGCAGATTCCGTCATTGACCTCGGATATTTTGCTCCCCCCATGTATTGCTACCCCTTCGGTATGGAGGATGCGGAAAAGTGGCTGGGACTGGGTCTTGCCGCAAAACCGGGCGAATATCATTTCACGGAGTTTCATTACAAAAACGCGGGCAATCGTTTCTGGCTCTCCGTGCCCTATGAAGGACACACCAGAGTGGACGGCACATGGGAAGCTCCCGGCATCCTCGGCTGTGCGGGAGATAACGGCGTGAACGTGCTGGAAAACTACAGCAAGTGGCATTACGATCACGGCTACACCACACGGCGTCATCCCGCCGAAGAAGACCCTGCATGGTGGAGCGGACCTTTCATGTGCGGCTGGGGCGAGCAGTGCTCTGCCGCCGGCAAGCTAAGCTGCGACCCATATGTGATGGCCACGCAGGAATTCTATGAGGGGATCTCCCAAAAGCTTGACGAAAAGGGCCTCCGCCCCACGGCGATCATCATCGACGACAAGTGGCAGCTTCGGTACGGCGAAGCCATGCCCGATAAAGAAAAATGGCCGGATCTGCGGAAATTTGTGGATGAGCAGCACGAAAAGGGCAGAAAAGTCGTTCTTTGGTTCAAAACCTGGAATCATGAAGGGCTGGATGCCGACGAATGCGTGGATATGCTCTGCCAGCCCTATTGCGCCGACCCCACCACGGAGAAGTATCGGAAACGTGTGCAGGAGATCATGCGCAGGCTCCTCTCCGACGAGGAAGGCTGCTATAACTGCGACGGCTTCAAATTTGATTTCCTGAACTGCGCTCCCCTTGGCAGGCTGGTTCGGGCAAAGGAGGCCTCCGTCTACGGCGTTGAGCTGGTACACCGGATGATGGAGCTGCTCTACCGCAGTGTCAAAGCCATAAAGCCGGATGCGTTGGTAAACTGCAGCTGCTGCCATCCCTATTTTGCCGAATTTACCGATCAGGCACGGCTTCATGATTACGATCATTCCATGCGCAGCCAGAAAATGACCATGCGCTTCCGCAAAAATCTCTTCAAGGCAGCGATCCCCGAGGTTTCCATTGATACCGACGGTGTAAGCAGTCTCAGCCGTCGGGAAGCTATGCAGTATATCCGTTACTCTCCGGAGCTTGGCGTGCCGGATCTGTACGAATTCCATGATGTCCTTACGGACGGGGATTGGGAAGAAGTCCGTAAGATCTGGGAAGCCTACTCCGCATCACTGAAAAAATAACCATTCCGCATATGACCTGCGTACTTTTTGGTACGCAGGTTTTTTATGCCTCATCCTCCTCGAACCAGACCTTCAGCTTTTCCAGCGCCTTCTTTTCGATGCGGGATACATAGCTGCGGGAGATCCTGCATTCGTCTGCGATCTCCCGCTGGGTTCGCACGGGAACGCCCCCAATGCCGAAGCGTTTGGTGATGACAAGCTGTTCCCTCGGTTCAAGCCGCTGCACATACCCCCGAAGCCGCTGCACCGTCTCTCCCGCCGCAAGCTCCTCCAGCATATCCCCGTCATCGCAGATCACATCCATCAGCGACAGGGCATTCCCTTCTCCGTCAGGTTCGATGGAATCGGAAAGGGATACCTCCCCTGCCGTCTTTTTCTGGGCTCTGAAGTGCATCAGGATCTCGTTTTCAATGCAGCGGCTTGCATAGGTAGCAAGGTGCACTCCCTTATCCGGTCTGTAGGTGGAAACGCCCTTGATAAGCCCGATGGTGCCGATGGAAATCAGATCATCCTGATCGCAGGATTGGGAATAATACTTCTTCACGATATGGGCAACAAGGCGCAAATTGTGCTCCACAAGCGTATTTCGCGCCGCCATGTCTCCTTCTGCGCTGCGGCGGACGTATTCCGCCTCCTCCGCTGCCTTCAGCGGCCGCGGAAATGAGCCTGTATTTCCCGTGATGCGCAGCATCAGAAGCGGGCAGGACAGCAGCATCATGATCGCAGAGACCATCCGATCACCTCCGCTTGATCCTATGCCGGCGGAATTTGTCCCTATTCCCGGGGGACAAGGCAGGAAAAACGGGAAGTTTCGATTGACAAACGGAACGGAAATCAGTATGATAAGATAAAGTATTATCGCAATGAATATGGGGGATTTACCATGGCCAAAGAAAATAAAGAGAAAAAGGTTGAGCAGATCACCGATATGGAGGTAGACTTTACCCAGTGGTTTACCGATGTTTGCACCAAGGCTGATCTGGTGGATTACAGCGGCGTCAAGGGTCTGTTCATCCTGCGTCCTTACGGATATGCCATTTGGGAGAGCATTCAGTCTTATCTGGACGGCCGCTTCAAGGAGCTGGGTCATGAGAACGTTTCCATGCCCATGCTGATCCCGGAGTCTCTGCTGCAGAAGGAAAAGGATCACGTTGAGGGCTTTGCTCCCGAGTGCGCATGGGTCACCGTTGGCGGCAGCGAGCCTCTGCCCGAGCGGCTTTGCATCCGCCCCACCTCCGAGACGCTGTTCTGCGATCACTGGAGCCATGTGGTGCACTCCTGGAGAGATCTGCCCATGAAGTATAACCAGTGGTGCAGCGTTCTGCGCTGGGAAAAGACCACCCGTCCTTTCCTCCGCGGCCGTGAGTTCCTCTGGCAGGAAGGCCACACCATCCATGCCACCGAAGAGGAAGCCCGGGAAGAGACCCTGCAGATGCTGGATGTGTACGCAGACTGCTGTGAAAAGCTCCTTGCCATGCCCGTGATCAAGGGTGACAAGACCAACAAGGAAAAGTTTGCCGGTGCCGAGAACACCTATACCATCGAGTGCATGATGCATGACCGCAAGGCTCTGCAGAGCGGCACCAGCCATTACTTCGGTGACGGCTTTACCCGCGCCTTCAACATTGGCTTTGCCGACAAGACCAACAAGATCTCCTACCCCTTCCAGACCAGCTGGGGTATGTCCACCCGCATCATCGGCGGTCTCATCATGACCCATGGCGACAACAACGGTCTGGTGCTGCCTCCCCGTATGGCTCCCATTCAGGTCATCGTGCTGCCCATCGCCGCTCACAAGCCCGGCGTTACCGAAAAGGCAGAGGAGATCGTAAACCGTCTCAAGGCTGCCGGTATCCGCGCCAAGGGCGACTTTACCGATAACAGCCCCGGCTGGAAGTTCGCCAACTGGGAGATGAAGGGTGTTCCCCTCCGCATCGAGATCGGTCCCAAGGATATGGAAAACAACCAGTGCGTAGCCGTCCGCCGCGACAATCGTGAAAAGACCTTCCTCTCTCTGGACGAGCTGGAAGCACGCATTCCTCAGCTGCTTGAGGATGTGCAGCAGGGTCTCTTCGACAAGGCCAAGAAGAATCTGGACGAGCACTGCTACCCCGCTTTCTCTCTGGAAGAGGCAAAGACTCTGCAGGAGGAGCACGGCGGCTTCATCAAGACCATGTGGTGCGGTGATCTGGAGTGCGAAATGAAGATGAAGGAAGAGGCCTGCATGACCAGCCGCTGCATCCCCTTCGCACAGGAGCAGCTCTCCGACGTGTGCCCCATCTGCGGCAAGCCCGCCAAGTGCATGATCTACTGGGGCGTGGCATACTGATTTTCCGCAAAACTGCATAAAAAGGGCACCCCCGGACCGAAGGCAAGACTTCATAAAACAGTTTCACTCCCGGCAGCTTATCCTGCCGGGAGTGTTCTTGTGTATATGGCAGTTATGATATAAAATGGATAAATAAGTTGTTCATTTGACTTTGCTGATTACCAAGTGTGTCATGTGTGGATTTGCACCGCTCCAAAGCCTCCCTCTGACGAGGGAGGTGGCAAAAATCTTTGATTTTTGACGGAGGGAGAGAACAGGAAAGACTACAATATAGAAAATATCCCTCTGGCAAAGGCGTTGCGTAAAAATATGACTCCCTGGGAACGCAAACTGTGGTGTATGCGAGTATATTGATCATTTGGTGCAGTGTTCTCTCCCTCAGTCAGCTTCGCTGACAGCTCCCTCGTCAGAGGGAGCCTTGGATACGGCCATATCGGAACAATCCTCCCTGTGACTAAAAGCCCAGGGAGGATTAACCGTTTTATGCACCCCCGGAGAGATTCTCCGGGGGTGCTTTGTATCGAATTTGCCGCATGATTCAGCCGCGTGAAACCGCATAGCCATCTTCCGTGAGTTCAAGCTCAAAGAATTGGGTGTAGGTAATCTCCCCGGTTTCCTCGTCTTCCACTGCGCTTCCGATGATGGCCAGTTCAGGCACATTCGGCATTATGGAATATTTACAGTGAAAGACGGCGTGTGTTCCGTCCTCAGACACACTCAGGTCATCAACCCAGTGGA
>JAFQKD010000083.1 GCA_017397075.1 Oscillospiraceae bacterium
ATAGAAATTGACTTCTTCCATTCCCTCGGGGATCTCCCAGTCGTTGTAGCGCAGCATGACCTTGCCGTCCATGCCCCGGAGATTTTCCATCTGCCCCTTTGTGCCGCAAATGCGGTAGGAATTTCCGTGACCGCCGAAAGCAGCGCCGCCGGTGAAACGGTAGACCGAGTCATCATCGTTCAGGCAGGTGATCATAGCGGCGCGGTCACCCACCATACCGCCAAAGTACTTGAACTCATCCATCGGCGCATAAACCGGCATGGCGGTGACCCGGACGGGGCAGGAGCCGGTAATGTACATCAGTGGAGCCAGCGAGTGTGTAACATAGTAAGTTCTGGGCAGATAGTTCCGCCAATGGTCCGGATAGGGGCGCAGACGCAGGACCGTATCCGGGTCGTTAAAATCCATGGGGTGGTTGTATTCTCCCTCTGCCATCAGTGCTTTGCCCAGCGTACCGCCCCGGAACACCTTCCGCATTTCCTGATTGAACTGCATGAAGGGATAGTTTTCCGCCAGCATATAGAGGGCGCTGCTCTTTTCCGCGGCTCTTACCAGCGCCACGCCTTCCGCCATGGTGATGTTGGAGGTGCACTCGCAAAGCACATGGATCCCCTTTTCCAAAAGGCGAATGGCAAAGGGCGTGTGCTCGTGGAAGCAGTTGGCCATATAGACCGCGTCCATATCATGCTTGATAAATTCGTCGAAATCCGTGTACAGAGCGGGCATTTCCGGAAGCTCTGCTGCTGTGCTTTCCAGTATTTTTGCGTCACGGTCGCACATGGCGACGATCTCGCCGTCATTGACGAGAATGCTTTTCAGATTCTGGCAGCCTCTCCGTACACCGAAGATGCCGAGACGGATGGTTTTCATACGCAAGCCTCCTTAAGGATGATGGCTTTATTATACCGATTCCTGCGAAAAAGAATATAAATATATTCCATGTTTATATGGAAATTTGTTTTGTTATGTGGTAATATACGGTCATGAAAAACGAAAACATCTGCAAGTTCATCACGCCCCGTGAGCAGGGAAGCCTGTTTGCGGAGAACTTTGTCTATGAACAGGCGTGTCCCCGTGACGGCGAAATGCAGACCCTCTGCGGAAGATCATGCGCTTCAAGATCGATATGTCCATCAAGTAAAGCATCAGCGCCCGGAGCAATTGCTCCGGGCGCAGTGTTTTATTCCTTCAGCGCGGCAAGATAGTTTTGATACTGTTCCTCCGTGGGACGGTAATCCGGATGAGAGCAGCAGGGGAAATTGGCTTCAATGCCGGGGCGGGGGATTGGGCAAATGTTGTCGTTTTCCCATTTGAGGCGGTCTTCTTCCTTGTGGAAATCCGGGATGTCGTAGGGCACGCCCTTCTCCATGAGACTCCGGTGCGCCAGAATGGCAACGCTGGCGCAGGTGGTGGCAAAGTATTCGTCAAATTCCGGCTTCCGGTTTTCCCGGATACAGGAGAAAAACTCCCGGAACACAAAGAAGTCGCCGCCGCCGTGACCGGAGGCCTCAATGAGCTCCCGTTCTTCTTCCGGCCACTGAGGCTGATAGAAATTGACTTCTTCCATTCCCTCGGGGATCTCCCAGTCGTTGTAGCGCAGCATGACCTTGCCGTCCATGCCCCGGAGATTTTCCATCTGCCCCTTTGTGCCGCAAATGCGGTAGGCGTTGCCGTGAGCGCCGAACTCGGAGCAGCCCACTACCCGATATACGGAATCGTCATCGTTGAGACTGGTGATGATGGCGGCGCGTTCACCCACCATACCGCCCAGAATTTTTGCCTCGTCTTTGGGCGCGTAAACCGGCATGGCACAGACCCGGATGGGATGCGAGCCGGTGATGTACATCAACGGCGCAAGAGAATGGGTGATATAATAGGTGGCGGGGATGAAATTTCTCCAGTGCTCCGGGTATCCGCGCAGACGCCGGTGCATTTTGGGGTCGTCAAAGTCCATGGGGTGATTGTATTCCCCTTCGGCAAAGAGGGCCTTTCCAAGGGTGCCGCCCCGGAACACCTTCCGCATTTCCTGGTTGAACTGCATGAAGGGATAGTTTTCCGCCAGCATGAAGAAGGCGCTGCTCTTTTCCGCGGCTCTTACCAGCGCCACGCCTTCCGCCATGGTGATGTTGGAGGTGCACTCGCAAAGCACATGGATCCCCTTTTCCAAAAGGCGGATGGCGAAGGGCGTGTGCTCGTGGAAACAGTTGGCCATATAGACCGCGTCCATATCGTGCTTGATAAATTCGTCGAAATCCGTGTACAGAGCGGGGTTTCCCGGAAGCTCCTTTACGGCGTCTTCCAGTATTGCCTCATCACGGTCGCACAAAGCGACGATTTCACCGTCGTTCACGAGAATGCTTTTCAGGTTGTTGCTGCCTCTTTTTGCACCGAAAATGCCGAGACGGATGGTTTTCATACGCAAGCCTCCTTGTGGGGTGATGGCTTTATTATACAGCATACGGCGGAAAAGAATATAAAAATATTCCATGAGTATATGGATATTTGTTTTGTTATGTGGTAATATACGGCCATGAAAAACGAAAACATCTGCAAGTTCATCACGCCCCGTGAGCAGGGAAGCCTGTTTGCGGAGAACTTTGTCTATGAACAGGCGTGTCCCCGTGACGGTGAAATGCAGACCCTTGCCTGCCATGCGGTATATCTAGTCAGCGGCGGGGAGGGGATCTTCCGCTGCGCGGGAGGCTGCGGGAGACTGGAAAAGGGCGTGCTCTTTTTCTCCTTTGCCGGTGTGCCGTTCTGCATCGAAAACACAGGAAAGGTGAAGTATTATTACATCAGCTTTCATGGCGGCAGAGCAGACGAGCTGCTGCGGCGATTTGGGGTCACCCCGGAGCGGAGCATTTTCCCCGGGCATGAGGGGCTTCTGCCTTTGTGGCAGGAGAGTCTCACCAGAGCGGATGGAGAGAATCTTGACCTTGTGTGCGAAAGCCAGCTGCTTTATGCCTTCTCCCGGCTCAAAAAACCGGAGCGGGAAAAGGAAAATCCGGTGGATCTTGTGCTGCGTTATCTGGAGGAGCATTTCACCGACCCGACCCTTACGCTGGAGGAGACCGCAAAGGCAGCGGGGTACAACCCGAAATATCTGTCCCATCTGTTCCGCAGGACGATGGGCGTTGGCTTTGCGGAATATCTGCGTCTGCTTCGCATACGGCAGGCGGTGATGCTGTTGGAAAACGGCGTCACAAGTGTGAAAAATGTGGCCGCCCTTTGCGGCTTTGCAGATCCACTGTACTTTTCCCGTGTGTTTACCGGGGAGATCGGTGTGCCGCCCACCCAATACGGGAAGCGGGACACATAATGCGCAGAAACGAAACCTGCCCGAGCGGACGCCCGGGCAGGTTTTGCGTATTATGTCATTTTTGCGCTGCAGTCGGGGTACCATGTCAGCGCCTCCCGAATGCTTTTTCTGGCAGGGAGACCGTTTCCGAAGAGCACGGTCAGCTTCCCCGGGTTTTCCGCCTTCCCTTCATAGGGGGTGACCTCCACAAGGGGACCTACGCAGTCGGCAAGGTACATGACCCCGTCAAGCTCCAAAAACCCCTTGATGCGGTAGGTATCCTCGGCAAACATCCTGAGAAACGCGGTGAGGGAAACAAGATCAAAGCCCCGGGGCTCCAGCGTGATGCGGGAGAGGGTAATGTCCCGGGCCTGCACGCCCACAGGCTCATGGCAAAGCTCGGGCGCCTCCACTGCCAGCAGCCATGCGGGGTCAAATTCGCCGTAGGCGGTTTCAAACACGGGGCGGTCCGGCTTCTGCCCCTTCACGATGGAAAGGATCTCCTCGATCTGCTCCCGTGAGGCAAGATCGGTTTTGTTGATGAGCACAAGGTCGCTTACCGCAAGCTGCATGCGGCTGACTCTTGCGGTTTTGTAGACCTTGTGGAATCTTGCGGCATCCACGATGCAAAGAGCCCCGGCGTATTCCATGCCGTCGTAGATCGGCTGGGTGAAAATGCTCCGCACGGCAGAAGGGTCTGCAAGTCCCGATGCCTCCACGAAGATGAGATCCGGCTTTGAGGCCTCCAGAAGCTCCGTTACCGCGTGCTCAAACTGCTCCGCTCTGCAGGAGCAGAAGATGGAGCCGTTGTCGATCTCCCGCATGGCGGCGCCAAGATCCTGCAAAAGGGCGCCGTCCACCCCGTTTGCGCCGAATTCGTTGATGATGAGGGCGATCTTCTTCTCCGGGAACAGACGGACGAATTTCCTGAGAAAAGTGGTCTTTCCCGCACCGAGAAAGCCGGTGATGAGATAGAGCTTCGTCATTTGTCCGCCTCACCGTTTCCCGGCCAGAAGGGGCAGCTTTTTCTGCGGCATTCCCGATTGCCTTCCCAGAAGCTGCAGCGGATCTCCGGTGCATCTCCCGCATCGGCATCCGTAAGCTCGCGGATGGCGGGCAGCGCCGCCTGCAGGGCGAGAAATACCACCCGCTTGCAGCAGCGGGGGCCTTCCACCTCTGCAATGGCCTCCAGAGACCGGGCAGTGAGCTTCTGGCATACCGCCCAGCCTTTGTTTGACATGGGGGTGGTCTTCAACCACACGGAAGCAAAAATTCCCGCGCCGATGGCAGCGCCGCAAACACCCTGATAGCCGCAGATGCCTCCGGGGATCCCGGAGGCCCGTTCGCGGGCGGTTTTCAGCTGGGCGGAAAGCTTCTGTACATCGCTCCCCGCATGAAGATGAGCGGCAGTGAGAAGGGCGGCAGGCACAAGATAATGGTGATAGGGGCAGTGCATGGGAAGTCCGGGGATGGACATAAGCTGCTGCGCCACTGTCACGGCATCGAGAACGGTACCTTCTTCGGCAAGCTTCAGACACGCACGGTCAATGAGATCCATGTGCGCAGTATCAGGCAGAACCGGCATAAATATACCTCCTGTGAAAATCCGCCCGCAGCAAAACCGCGGGCGGCATTTTTTATTACGTTGATTACATCACTTCGCGGATGGCCTTTTCCAGTTCTTCCTTGGAGGGGATGATGGACTGGAACTTCAGCTGGCCGTTAATATACAGGGAGGGCAGGTTGGGCACGCCCATCTTCTTGGTGCGGGCGATGTCTTCCTTGATGGTGTACTTGTAGAGCCTGTAGTCGATGGCATCGCCGAAGAAGGCCTTGGCTTCGTCAGCCGCGGCAGCCATATAGGTGCAGGCGGCGCAGGTGGCGGGGTCAAGGGTAAAGGCTTCCATAAGGGGCTTTGTAAGGTGCTCGTAATCGGGCAGCTCCACATCGGCGGTATCGTCCACGGCCACATAATCCTTGACCATTTCCCGTGCGGATTCAGTGTTCTGCACGGCATGCATGCAGCCGATGGTGTTTTCCACCGGGATGGCAAAGGGCATATCGCAGCCGGAAGCCACCACCATGCCGTCAAGGTTATCCTGAGCGTCCAGCAGATCCACAACATACTTCATGTTGTCCTGCTGCGTGCCGTGGAGCATAACGGTGGTCAGGGGGATGTTGCCGCCCAGAGATACGTTGTACTTGTCGCAGACAGCCTTTGCGGCCTTGAAGTTCACGTTCTCGTCAACGGAGATGCTGTGGCAGCCGGTATGGCACATCTGCTCAATGTTGCGGGTGGCATCGCCGCAGACAAAGAAGGAGGTGTAAACACCCCTGGACTTGATGTGGTCAAAGAGGGCGGTAAAGGGCTCGGCGGCAAACTGATCGAAGTGGCCGGTGGAGATCTGGGAGATCAGAGGATCCACTACGGCGATGACATCCATGCCGGCATCGATGAAGTAGTCGGCCATCTTCATGGCGACCTTGTTGCAGAAGCCCATGAGATCGATGACGTAATCCTCATCGTCGAACATATCCATGAAAATATCGCTGCCCCGAAGGTGGGATGCAAGGGTAAGAGGGCCGGTGATGAGACCGTAAAGGGCGGTGGTATCGCCCACGGCTTCCTTCATGCGGCGCATTGCACGGCAGACCAGAGGAATGCGGCCGTCGTTGGGGCCGGGGATGGTGCACTCGCAGGGAACAACGGGATCGTCGTCCTCATCACAGGCCAGAGGATGGCTTGCAACGGAGGGAGGGCCGTCATCCGCCCAGACCAGATCGCAGCCAAGAACCTCGGCTTCCAGCTGCAGGTCGAAAATGCAGCACTGACCGTCAGGCTTAAACAGGCGGTTTACCTCCAGAAGGCACTCCACCATCTTGTCCTCATCCTGCAGAAACTCAGTGGCGGTGTAGCCCTTCAGGTTTGCGGAATGAACACCGGCAAAAGGGATCCATGCGGCACGGGGTGTAGGCTTGTGCTCCAGCGTGGCGAAAAGCAGCTCTTTGGGGGTCATGTTGGGCTCCTCCTGTTTTGAGAATTTGCGGATATATACTCTATTGTAACCAGTATAAAAGAAAAAACAAAAGCGGGCAAAGAAAATGCTGTTGTAATTTGGTATTTTATTGCACTGTTTTAAAAAGTACCAAAACAGAAATTCGGGAAAATATGGCAAAACACGGAGAGGTGTGGTAGAATGGCGGAAAGAGGTGAAAACCATGCAGTATCTGCTGCTTCTCGGCACGATCTTCACCATGACGGCGGAAAATGCCCTGCGGAAAGAGTATGATCTCAAGGCAAAAACACCCAATGTGTTCCTGTTTACCGGGGTTTCCGCCCTGTCTGCCATGGTGTTTTTTCTGGCACGGGCAGGCTTTCGGCTGGAGTATACCCCGGAGCTCTGGCCTTATGCGGCTGCCCTTGCGGTGACCTATGCCGGGTCTCACATCGGCGGATTTCTTTCCGTACGGTACGGCTCTCTTGCCATTTCCGCCATGATGGGCTCCTTTTCTCTGGTGATCCCCGCGCTTTACGGCGTCATTGCTTTGGGGGAAACGCTGAGATTTACGGGCATTTTGGGCATCGTGTGCCTGTGTGTTTCGCTGCTTCTGGTGCACTGGCCGTCGGAAAAGGTGCATCTTACGATGAAAGCGGTTTGCTCCATGCTGCTGCTTTTCTTTGCAAACGGCATTTTCGGCACCGTGCAGAAGCTCCAGCAGCTGCATTTTGACGGCGGCTATATCAGCGAGGTCATGGTGATGACACTTGCCGTTTCCGCGGTGCTTCTTGGGGTCTTTGCGCTTCTGCAGTGGAAAAAGGGGGAGACGAAGCTTCGCCCTGCGGTGATGTTCGGCATCCCCAACGGGGTGGCAAACGGGCTTTCCAATCTGCTGGTGATGCTCATGACCACGATGATCCCCAATACGGTGCTGTATCCTTCCGTTTCCGCAGGCGGCATCGTCATGGGCTGCCTTGCGGGTGTGCTGCTCTATAGGGAGCGCCCCGTTTTGCGGCAGATCATCGGCTATGTTTTCGGCGCTGCGGTGGCTGTGCTGCTGAATCTGTAATAAACACGGGATGCATTGCATCCCGTGTTTTGTTTATTCCACCGGCAAAGTGATGCTTGAAGCATCGAGAATCACCGTGTTGTGAGCGGGGAGGGCCGTTGTCTGCCGAGAAAACAGCCCCCGGTGATTGGTGTGGGGCACATAGAAGGGGAATGCGGAGGAGGAAATGTCAATGCGAAGTTTTTCGCCCTTCCCGATGCGGAAGGCGTGCTCGTCAAAGACAAAGTCCATCTCAACTTCTTCGCCCGGTGTATATTCGGGGCAGAAGTTGGAAATCTGCTGAATATCGTCCCGAAGTCCGTAGTAACCTTCCGGTTTTACCAGACTCAGCCGCAGATAGAAGCAGGTGTCCTCCCTGTCGGAGCGGACGCGGAGCTTTGCGCGGATCTTCCCGCGGACAAGGGTATCTTCGGCAAATTCGGGGGTAAAGAGGCTGATGATATCGTAGCGGGAATTGGGCTCGTCCTGCCACTCGTTGCTGCCGAAGTTTGCGGAAAGACCGCCTTTGAAGGTTGCAGGGTTATAGGGGTTATAGAGATAGGTCCGCTCCCCCTTGCCAAGGGGGAACGTCAGCGTGTTTTCGGCATCAAAGACTTCGCCGGAGCAGAATTTGTCTTCAAAGAGGCTGTACCAAGTGATCTTGCCCCGGGGGAAGGGGTATTCGCATTTTCCGCGGACGGCATCCATCCACAGAACCGGGTAATCGGGGTACGCTTCCTTCAGTGAGCCGTTTTCAAACCGGATGGGTTCACCATCCGGGATGCCGCTGTGGTTATAGGGCTGTACCGCAAGGGCGCATTTTGCCCGGGTCTCAGGATCAATGGCGTTCCACATATCGAAAATGCCGCCGGTATAAATATCGTAAAAGCCGGTGGTCAGCAGGATGGGGATGTTGGCGTGTGTTACCGCATCCCGGGTGTCACTGCCGCCCGTGTGCGTATCCCAGAAGGGGTCGTTTCTGTCCGGATGGGCCAGAATAGCATCAAAGTCTTCGGCAGACTCGCCGAAAACGGTTTTTGAGAAATCGGACAGGGGAAGCATCCGGAAGGAATCCTCCGTGTATGGCTTTTCCCGGATGGATTTCTTTTTGTACATCCCCACATACCAGCCTCCGTGAAGGCCGATTTTGAAAAAGCCGTTTCGGTAGTTGCAGTTATACCGCTCCGTGTCCTGCACTTCCAGAACCGCGCCCTTGATGTCCGGGGCATAGGGAGCAGTCACATAATGGACAGTGCTTGTGTAGCTGCCGCCGAAGAGAAACAGCTCGCCGTTATAAAACGGCTGCTGCCGCACCCAATCCTGCAGGAAAAGACCGTCTTCCTGTTCGGTACGGTAGGGGATGCAGTCACCGGTACTTTTGCCACGACCGCGGCAGTGCTGATAGACCACCGCGTAGCCGTGCTCCAGATAAACGGCAAAGGACTTTGCCTGTTTTTGCAGACTTTCTTCCTCGGTGGTGACTTCCTCGTCATCCAC
>JAFQKD010000084.1 GCA_017397075.1 Oscillospiraceae bacterium
CATCCAGCCTTTTTGAGCGGCGGGACGTGATCGTGGTCTCCTCCGTCAGCTGCATTTACGGTCTGGGCGACCCCATCGACTACGCCAACATGGTCATTTCCCTGCGGCAGGGTCAGGTTCGGGACAGGGATGCATTGCTGAAAAAACTGGTGGAGATCCGTTACGAGCGCAACGATATGGCTTTCGAGCGGAACACCTTCCGCGTGCGGGGGGATACGCTGGAGATCTTCCCTGCCTATTCCCGGGATCACGCCATCCGGGTGGAATTTTTCGGGGACGAGATCGACCGCATCAGCGAAATTCAGGTCGTCACCGGTATGCCCACGCGGCATCTGAACCATGTGGCCATCTATCCTGCAAGCCACTATGTCACAAGCCGGGAAAAGATGGAGGCAGCCATTGACCGCATCCGGAAGGAAGCGGATGAACGGGAGGCATGGTTCAAGGAGCAGGACATGCTCATTGAAGCCCAGCGCATCCGCCAGCGCACCATGTACGACATTGAGATGCTGCGGGAGCTTGGCTACTGCACGGGCATTGAAAACTACAGCCGTGTGATCTCCAACCGCCCCGTGGGAAGCGCACCCATGACGCTGCTGGACTATTTCCCCAAGGATTTCCTTCTCATGATCGATGAAAGCCATGTGACGCTGCCTCAGGTACGGGCCATGTACCACGGAGATCACATGCGGAAAAAGAATCTGGTGGACTACGGCTTCCGTCTCCCCTCTGCCTACGACAACCGTCCGCTGAACTTTGAGGAATTTGAATCCCGGCTCAATCAGGTGGTATATGTCTCTGCCACCCCGGGGGAATACGAGCGAAACCGCTCCGGTCAGATCGCCGAGCAGATCATCCGACCCACGGGACTTCTGGATCCGCAGATCGTGGTGCGTCCCGTAAAGGGGCAGATTGACGATCTCATCGGAGAGATCCATCTCCGCACCGCAAAAAAAGAGCGCGTGCTTGTCACCACGCTGACGAAAAAGATGGCGGAGGATCTCACCGCCTATCTCACCAAAGCGGGCATTCAGGTGCGGTATATGCACCACGATATCGACACCCTTGAGCGCACGGAGATCCTGCGGGATCTGCGGCTTGGGGTTTTTGATGTGCTTGTGGGCATAAACCTTCTGCGGGAAGGGCTTGACCTTCCGGAGGTCTCCCTTGTGGCCATACTGGATGCGGATAAGGAGGGCTTCCTCCGCAGCGCCACAAGTCTTATCCAGACCGTGGGGCGCGCCGCAAGAAACGCGGAAGGTCTCGTCATCATGTACGCCGATACGGTGACCCAGGCCATGCAGCTTACCATTTCCGAGACGGAGCGCCGGCGGAAAAAGCAGCAGGCATATAATGAAGCAAACGGGATCGTTCCCAAGACCATCCTCAAGAGCATCCGGGATGTTCTCGAGATCTCCAGCGCACCGGAGGCACCCGCCAAGAGCAGGGGTTCCATGACCCGCAAGCAGCGGGAAGAGGAGATCCGCAAGCTGGAAAAGGAAATGGCAAAGGCCGCCAAGATGCTGGAATTCGAATACGCCGCCATCCTGCGGGATCGGATCATCGAGCTTCGGGGCGAAGGTTAAGGAGCAGACTTATGGAACTTGCAGCACAACTTCAGGGCGTTATCGACAGCAGCGCGCTCATTACCTTTATTGTATCCATGGTGCCCGTCATCGAGCTTCGGGGCGCCATCCCCATCGGCGTAGGTCTGGGGATGTCTCCTCTTGCGGCGCTTGGCGTCAGCATTGTGGGGAACTTGGTCCCTGTGCCTTTCATCATTCTCTTCATCCGCAAAATTTTCCGGTGGATGCGCAGGCATATGCCAAGACTTGAAAAGCTGGTCAGCCGCATGGAGGAAAAAGCGGAAAAGCACAAGGATCTTGTGACGAAATGGGAATTCTTGGGTCTTCTCATCCTTGTGGCCATCCCCCTCCCCGGCACGGGAGCATGGACAGGCGCGCTTGTGGCGGCGCTTATGGATCTGCGGCTGAAAAAGTCCTTTCCCGCCATCTTTACCGGCGTAGTCATTGCGGGACTCATCGTCACCGGCATCACCTACGGCTTTGTGAACCTCTTCTCCTGATATGTCGGAACAGCAGAACACACAGCCCCTGCTGCAGCTCAGCGGCACGGTATCGGGGCTTGTATATGTAAACGGCGGCAACGGCTACACCGTTCTCCGTCTGCGCACCGATGAGCGGGACACCGTCACGGCAGTGGGGTGCATCCCCGGTGCCGCCATCGGCGAGCGGCTCACCCTCACCGGAAGCTGGATCACCCATCCTTCCTTCGGGGATCAGTTCAAGGTTCAGCAGGCCGAGCGTCAGCTCCCCCGGGGCAAGAAGGCGATTTATGAATATCTGGCTTACGGCGCGGTAAAGGGCATCGGCCCCGCAACCGCCGCCGCTATCGTCACCATGTTCGGCGAGGATGCACTGGAGGTTCTGGAATCGGAACCGGAGAAGCTCTCCGCCGTAAAGGGCATCAGCGCCCGAAAGGCAAAACAGCTTGGGGAAGAATTCCGCCGTCAGGCGGGGATGCGGCTTCTCATGGAGTTTCTGGCGCAGAACGGGCTTCCGCCCAAATATGCCGTTCCCCTCTGGCGCTGCTACGGGGACAGAGCCTTGGAAGCCCTGAAGGAAGACCCTTACATCCTCACCCGTGATTTCTTCGGCGCGGACTTCTTTGTTGCCGATACTCTTGCGGAATCTCTGGGCTTTGAGACCGATTCTCCCCGCCGTGTGGAGGCTGCGGTGCTCTTTGCCCTGACCTACAACACGGAAAACGGCCATGTGTTCCTGCCCATAGAAAAGCTCACCGATGCCGTGAGCCGTATGCTGGGCATTGAGGAAGAGCTTGCCCTTGAGGCGGTGGAGACCCTTTGCGACTGCGGTCTTGTTGTGCAGGACACGGTGGCGGGACGGACCGCCATCTACCTTGCAAAGCTTTACGAGGCGGAGATGTTCGTCACCTCCCGCGTGCGGGATCTTCTGACCCTGACCCCCACGGGGCGGCGCAATGCGGACGAGCTCATCGCCCGCGTTGAGCGGCGGCAGAACATTTCCTATTCCGAGCTGCAGCGCAAAGCGGTGGAGCTTGCCTCCTCCGGCTATCTCATGCTTCTTACAGGCGGTCCCGGCACAGGCAAAACCACCGCCGTGCGGGCAATCGCCGATCTTTACGATGAAATGGGCTTCCGTCTTGCCCTTGCCGCACCTACAGGGCGTGCCGCCCAAAGGCTCAGCGAGCTCACGGGACGGGAGGCCTTTACCATTCACCGTCTTCTGGGCGCCGCTTTCCAGCAGGAGACCGGGGAAACGGAGTTTTCCCACGACGAGGACGATCCTCTGGAAGCAGATGCCGTCATCGTGGATGAGGCATCCATGCTGGATATCCTCCTGACATGCGCCCTTATGCGTGCCATGAAGCCTCATGCAAGGCTCATCCTTGTGGGCGACGCGGACCAGCTCCCCCCTGTGGGACCCGGCGGCGTATTCAGCGATATGCTCCGCAGCGGAGCCGTTCCTGCGGTAAGACTCAGCGAGATCTTCCGTCAGGCCATGGAAAGCCGCATCGTCAAAAACGCCCATCTGGTAAACCGCGGCAAATGCCCGGAGCTGCGGGAAAACAAAGGCGACTTTTTCTTTCTTCAGCGCGGTGATGACAGCCGGGTGTGCGATACGGTAACGGAGCTCGTTTCTGCCAGACTTCCCAAAAACATGGGAATTCCCCCGGAAAGGATCCAGGTCCTCTCCCCCACCAGAAAACACGGGGCGGGCACCCTTGCACTCAACAAAGCCCTGCGGGAAGCCATGAATCCTCCCGCTCCGGATAAGCACGAGGCCGCCTTCGGAGATTTTGTCTACCGCGAGGGCGACAGGGTCATGCAGATCCGGAACAATTATGATATACTGTTTGCAAGACCGGACGGCTCTATGGGAAACGGCATCTTTAACGGCGATATCGGCCGCATTGCCCGTGTGGATCCCCAGAAGGAGATCGTGGTGGTGGATTTCGGTGACCGGGTATCGGAATACAGCTTTGAGTCTCTGGGTGAGCTGGAACCCGCTTTTGCCATGACGGTGCATAAATCTCAGGGCAGTGAGTTTGACGCCGTGGTGCTGGTGATCCCCTCCACAGCGCCCATGCTCATGACCCGGGGCGTGCTTTACACCGCAATGACCCGCGCCAAAAAGCTTCTCATCGTGGTGGGTGACGGAGAAGCTGTGGCAAACATGGCGGCAAATGAAAAACGGCAGCGCCGGTATACGGGGCTGAAGTTCCGTCTCTCGCCGCCGCAATGAACAGGTTCTTTTCCATCCTTCTCGATCTGCTGTATCCGCCCAAGTGCCCCTTCTGCGGAAAGCTCACCGAAAAGGACGGGGACATCTGCCCGGACTGTCTGCGGACACTGCCCTTTACCACCCATGCAGGCGCTGCACAGAAGGGTGAATTCTTCGATATTTGCCTCTCCCCGCTTTATTATGAGGGAAATGCACGGGAGTCTCTCCTCCGCTTCAAATTCGGCGGCAGAGCCTCCTACTGCAGGGTATATGCCCGCCTCATGGCAGAGACGGTGCGGGACCATCTCTCCGGCACATGGGATGCGGTCACATGGGTCCCCGTGAACCGCGGCAGAAGACGTACCCGCGGCTACGATCAGGCGGAGCTCCTTGCCCGGGCGCTTTCCCGCGAGCTGGGTATCCCCTGCCGCAGGACCCTCTTCAAGGTACGGCGCAATGCCGTGCAGTCCTCTATCAGCGAGCCGTCCCGCAGACGTGCAAATGTCAGCGGTGTATATCGGGCAGCGGAAAAACAGCAGGGAAAACGGCTTCTCCTTGCAGATGACGTCATTACCACCGGCGCAACACTTTCGGAATGCTCCCGTATGCTTCTCATGGCCGGGGCAGAGGAAATCGACTGCGTCACAATTGTTCGGAAACGGGACTAAACCGGGAACCCCCCGGGTATACTTCATAGAAATCGGAAGGGAAGATCAGCATGGCATTCGGACGTGATATCGGCATCGATCTGGGCACAGCCTCTGTGATCGTCACCGCAAAAGGAAAGGGCATCCTCTTTAAGGAGCCTGCCGTGGTCGCCATTGACCGCACCACAGGCCAGCTCATGAAGGTGGGCATGGCCGCCCAGCGTATGCTGGGCAGGACCCCCGGCAACATCGTTGCCATCCGCCCCATGAAGGGCGGCGTGATCTGCGATTACGAGGTCACCAAGCGTATGCTCCGTGAGCTTGTGCGTAAGATCTCCAATTTTTCCATTCTGAAGCCCCGTGTGCTGATCTCCGTTCCCTCCGGCATCACGGAGGTGGAGGAGCGCGCCGTCATCGAGGCAGGCATGGAAGCCGGCGCACGTAAGGTGTACCTTATCGAGGCTCCCGTTGTTGCGGCTCTTGGCGCAGGCGCGGACATCACAAAGCCGGAAGGCAGCATGGTGGTGGACATCGGCGCAGGTACAGCAGACGTGGCGGTGATCTCTGCCAGCGGCGTTGTGGAGGCGGAATCTCTCAAGACCGCAGGCGATGCCTTCAATGCCGCCATCATCAAGTACGTCCGCAGAAAGCACAGCGTGCTTCTGGGGGAATCCACCGCGGAAGAGCTGAAAAAGAGCATCGGCTGCGTGTATCCCAGACCGGAAAGCGTAACCCTGGAAGCCAAGGGACGCTGCCTTCTCACCGGTCTGCCCAAGATGATCTCCGTTACCTCCGAGGATATGATCGAAGCACTGCAGGATGTGTGCGAGCAGCTTCTGGAATCCATCCACCGTGTGCTGGAAAACACGCCTCCCGAGCTTGTGGCAGACGTATCCTCCTCCGGCATCGTGGTCACCGGCGGCGGCGCACGGATCTGGGGCATCGATAAGCTCATCGAAAGCAGCACCAGCATCCCCACCCGGATCGCTGACGATGCGGAGCTTTGCGTATCCTACGGTCTCAATACTGCGCTGGACTGGCTGAACGATATGCAGGACGGTACCATTAACCTCTACCGCCGCCGTCAGATGGCCTCTCTGTGATCCCCTCAATTTCCGCAAAAAACACCCGGAGAAATTCTCCGGGTGTTTCTGTATGCGGTTTTACCTGTCCGCGTATTCCCGCAGAGCCTCGTCAAAGGCGGGAAAGCGCTTTTTCAGCGAGATGGGGCGGGCGTTTTCATCGATGAAGCAGTGGGTGGAAGCGGAAGTATGAACGGTTTCGCCGGTGTTCTCGTTTTTCATGGTGTAGCTGAGGCGAAGCTTCACCCCGGTATACTGCTCCACAGTGACAAGGATGGAAATGCGGTCGTCATAGGTGGTGGGACGCAGATATCTGCATTCCACGGAGACAACGGGAGAGGTGATCCCCTCTGCCTCAAGGCGGCTCATGGGCCAGCCCATTTGCCGCAGAAGCTCCATGCGGGCCTCTTCCATCCAGCGGACGTAGTTGGAATGGTGGGCAATGCCCATTTTGTCGGTTTCGTAGTACTGCACGGTATGGATATACGGCGTCATATGACACCTCCTTGGAAAATAGTATGCGGGCGATCGGTGATTCCCCAATCAAGGAACAAAAAGAGAATCTTTTATCCATTCGTCAGGATTATGCTCGATGTATTCCCAGATCTCGCGGTAATCAGCCTCACTGCGGATCACATGATCATAAAACCCTTTTTGCCAGACGGAAAAGCCTGCCTGTTTGGAAACGGCGCCTTTCATAAGCCTGACTACCGTAGATATCGTAGGGGCGATCATTGATCGCCCGTCTGTATCTGTATGGATTTGCAGCAGAAGGTGGATATGATTCGGCAAAATTGCGTAATGATCGACCGAGACTGCGGAATAGTGATTTGGGATTTCCCGAATGCACTGCTCTGCGATAAGACCAAATGCGTTTAAGGCAAACGGGCGATCATTGATCGCCCCTACGTCACGCCAAAAAAGTTTTCGGCGATTTTTGGTGCAAATGGTGACAAAACAGGCATGAGGTGTGCTGTAATCAAATTCCTGCAGACGGTTTAGGGTATTCCATGAAAGCATCGTCCTCCGTTGTATATCACCATTCTTATACTACAGATATCCCTTCATGTCAAATTTAGCAAAAAATAACTTGCGTCAAACCATTGATATGCGGAAGGAAAGGGTGTATAATGTTCATTCCGGGTGAAGTTTGCGAAACGGAGGGGTAATATGCGGGAGAGCATTTACATCAAGGGCGCACGGGAAAACAATCTCAAGAACGTGGATCTCACGATCCCCAGAGACAAGCTTGTGGTGCTGACGGGGATTTCCGGCAGCGGAAAATCCTCCCTCGCCTTTGACACCATATATGCCGAAGGGCAGAGACGGTATGTGGAGTCCCTGTCCTCCTATGCGCGGCAGTTTCTCGGGCAGAAGGAGAAGCCAGATGTGGACTACATCGAGGGGCTTTCTCCCGCCATTTCCATTGACCAGAAGACCACAAGCCAGAACCCCCGCTCCACCGTGGGTACGGTAACGGAGATCTATGACTATATGCGTCTTCTCTGGGCACGGGTGGGCATTCCCCACTGCCCTGTCTGCGGCAAGGAGATCCGTCAGCAGACAGTGGATCAGATCGTGGATCAGATCCTTTCCCTGCCGGAAGCTACCCGGATCCAGATCCTTGCCCCCGTGATCCGGGGACGGAAGGGCGAATATGCCAAGATCTTTGAGGATGCCAAAAAAAGCGGCTATGTCCGCGTCCGTGTGGACGGCAGCACCTATGATCTGACGGAAGAGATCAGGCTGGATAAGAACAAAAAGCACAACATTGAGATCGTGGTGGACCGCCTGATTCTGAAGGAAGGCATCAACCGCCGTCTCACCGATTCCATCGAGACTGCCCTTGCTCTTGCGGGAGGGATCCTCCTTGTGGATGTGGTGGGCGAGGAAAAGGAGCTGCTCTTCAGCCAGAATTACGCCTGTGAGGACTGCGGCGTTTCCATCGAAGAGCTGACCCCCCGGATGTTCCCCTTCAACAACCCCTACGGAGCCTGCCCCACCTGTACGGGACTTGGCACACAGCTTGCGGTGGATCCGGATCTCATCATCCCCAACAGGAACCTTTCCATCGTGGAAGGCGCCATCTGCGCTTCCGGCTGGGGCAATATGAAAAACGACGGCATCGCCAAGATGTATTACGAGGCGCTTGCCAAGAAGTATAAATTCAAGCTGAATACCCCCATCAAGGATCTGCCGGAGCAGGTCATTCAGGTGCTGCTTTACGGCACAGGCGGGGAAAAGCTGAAGCTGGAATACGATCAGCCCCGGGGAAAGGGCACCCTGAGCCAGCCCTTTGAGGGCATCGTGACAAATCTGACCCGCCGATACAAAGAGACCCAGAGCCAATCCATGCGGCAGGAGCTGGAGCAGTACATGACGGAGCATGAATGCCCGGAGTGCCACGGCGAACGGCTGCGGAAAGAGGTTCTGGCGGTAACCGTGGGCGGGGAGAGCATTGCCCAGTTCAGCCGCAGATCCGTGGCAAGCGCCATCGAATTTCTGGACGGACTTTCCTTCCCGCCCAGAGAGCAGGCCATTGCCGACCGCATCCTCAAGGAGATCCGCGAGCGGCTTGGATTTTTGCAGAGCGTGGGACTTTCCTATCTGACCCTTGCCCGAAAGGCAAGCACTCTTTCCGGCGGTGAGAGCCAGCGCATCCGCCTTGCCACCCAGATCGGCTCTGCCCTTATGGGCGTGCTCTACATTCTGGACGAGCCCTCCATCGGCCTCCATCAGCGGGACAACGACAAGCTTCTGGATACCCTGCGGCATCTGCGGGATATCGGGAACACGGTGCTTGTGGTGGAGCATGACGAGGATACCATGATGGCTGCCGACCAGCTCATCGATATCGGTCCCGGCGCAGGAGTAAACGGCGGCTACATCGTGGCGCAGGGTACGGCACAGGAGGTCATGGATACTCCGGGATCTCTCACCGGCGATTATCTCAGCGGACGGAAGTTTATTCCCACACCGGAAAAGCGCCGTCCCGGAAACGGAAAGTTCCTGAACGTGATCGGCGCTGCGGAAAACAATCTGCGGGGCATCGATGTAACGCTGCCGCTGGGCACGTTTATCTGCGTCACCGGTGTTTCCGGCAGCGGAAAATCCTCTCTGGTAAACGAGGTTATCTACAAAAGCCTGCAGGGTGCGCTGAACCGTGCAAGAGTGAAGCCGGGAAAACACAAGATCATTGAGGGCATTTCCAATCTGGACAAGGTCATCGACATTGACCAGACCCCCATCGGCAGAACACCGAGATCCAATCCCGCCACCTATACGGGACTTTTTAACGATATCCGCGATCTTTTTGCCGCGACCCAGGACGCCAAAAGCCGGGGCTACGGTCCGGGGCGGTTCAGCTTCAATGTGCGGGGCGGACGGTGCGAAGCCTGCTGCGGCGACGGTCTGGTGAAGATCGAGATGCACTTTCTGCCGGATATTTATGTGCCCTGTGATGTGTGCCACGGAAAGCGCTACAACCGGGAAACCCTGGAGGTCCGCTACAAGGGGAAGAACATCAGCGAAGTGCTGGATATGACGGTGGACGAGGCCTACGCCTTCTTTGAAAACCTGCCAAAAATCAGGGAAAAGCTCCAGACCTTGGTGGATGTGGGTCTCGGCTATGTGAAGCTGGGGCAGTCCTCCACCACCCTTTCCGGCGGCGAAGCCCAGCGGGTAAAGCTTGCCACGGAGCTTGCGAAAACCGCCACGGGGCGGACGCTTTATGTGCTGGATGAGCCTACCACGGGTCTGCATATTGCCGATATCCATAAGCTGGTGACAGTGCTCAACAAGCTTGTGGACGCGGGAAACACGGTGCTTGTCATCGAGCACAATCTGGAGGTCATCAAAATGGCCGACCATATTGTGGATCTCGGTCCCGAGGGCGGCGACGGCGGCGGAAGCATTGTCTTCACGGGAACGCCGGAAGACCTTGCAAAGTGTGAAAAGATTTCTGGAACTTCCCAGCCGTTGTTGAAAATTTTAACAAATATTGCTCTCATTATTTTTTCCTCCTAAAATTTAATTTGTTGTACCATCTGTCTTCTTTTTTTACTGTGAATTGTTCGCATAATGCAGTGACAATAAAGAATAGAACAATTGCTAGCAAGCCGATTATATAAGTGTTGAACCAAGGCATAGCTTTAATTGGCGGTTCAAGCAAGAACATAATGTTTGGTGGGTCTAAATTGAAAAGCTTAAATAAGCCAATCATTAAGTAACCATCAACTAGCAGTCCGAGCAAACCGATTATTATGCTAGTTAGGTTTGAAACTCTTATTTTTATATATCCGCC
>JAFQKD010000085.1 GCA_017397075.1 Oscillospiraceae bacterium
GATGAGATCTGGGTCATTGCAAGACGAAAGGACCGTCTTGAAGAGCTGGCTCCTCAGATTCGGGCAAAGCTTCGCCCCCTTGCCATGGATCTTACGCTGCAGGAAAGCTACGATGCCTACAAGGCGCTTCTTGAGGAAGCAAATCCCGAGATCGCTGTGCTGGTAAACGGCAGCGGTTACGGATATTTCCGCCCCTTTACGGAAGATCCGCTGGAAGGTCAGCTGAAGATGATCGACCTGAATGACAAGGCGCTTGTCGCCATCACCTATCTTTCTCTTCCCTACATGAAAAAGGGAGGAAAGATCTACCAGATCGGTTCGCTCTCCTCTTTCCAGCCTGTTCCCTATATCAATCTCTACGGTGCGACAAAGGCTTTCGTTCTCAGCTTCTCCAGAGCACTGAACGTTGAACTTCGTCCCCGTGGCATACGGGTCATGGCCGTCTGTCCCGGCTGGATCAAAACAGAGTTCTTTGACACTGCCATTAACGACAACACCATTACCTATTTCAACAAGTACTATACCTCCGAGGAAGTTGTGTGTCTTGCCCTCAAGGACATGAAGCGGGGCAAGGATGTTTCCGTTCTTGGCTTCGGCAATCAGCTTCAGCGGCTTGCCGTCAAGCTTCTGCCCCATTGGTTCGTCATGCGAACATGGTGCAAGCAGCAGAAGCAGCCCTTCTGAGCATGAGGGAAATACGTTACGTCCTGCCGGAAGACAAGGACTTCTGGTACAGCCTTGACAAGCACCTTCCCATGCGGGAATTCCTGCGAAAAACGGAAACCCGGCAGGGATATGTGCTCATGGAAGACGGCACGCCTATCGGAATCCTGCGGTACAATCTTTTCTGGGACAACACCCCCTTCTGCACACTGCTCCATATTGCTCCCCCTCATCAGCGTAAGGGTTACGGCAGACTGCTCATGGAGCACTGGGAAGCGGATATGAACGCGCAGGGCTACGGCATTGTAATTACCTCCACCCAGACGGATGAGGAAGCTCAGCACTTTTACCGCGCCATGGGCTACAAGGACTGCGGCGGTCTCATCCTCGATATCCCCGGTTACGAGCAGCCAATGGAGCTCTTTCTTGCAAAAGCATTGTGAAAAAAACGGATTGCCGTCGGCAATCCGTTTTTTTTCTTATACGCTCTCGTTCAGATATTCCAGTGATTTTTTGAGATAATCCAGCTTCCAGCCGCGAATCTCCGGGGGACAAAGCCGCTCACCGGGGATCTCCAGATTATACAGACCGTCATAGCCGATCTCCTTCAGCGCTTTCCATACAGCGGTAAAGTCCACATTGCCTTTCCCAAAAGGCATCAGGTGCTGATCGCCGGAGGTATCGTTATCCGCAATGTGAAGCGCCTTGAGGTGACTTCCCGCCTTGCGGATAAATCCTGCCTGATCGCGGTCAGTCAGGTTCAGATGACCGGTATCAAGGCAGATACCCAGATGATCGCCGCCGTGCAGCGCAATGATCCTTTGGATCTGCTCCACACTGTCCACAACAGGCGCACAGTTCTTAGGCACAAGGAGATTTTCCAAACAGATGGTGAAATCCGTGCCCTTCAGGTGATCCGTAAGTCTGCGGAGAACGGATACATTTTTCTCCGCTTTCTGCTCTGTGGATGTGCCTTCAGGGAAGGAATGTGCATCGCAGTGCAGCACACCTGTTTTCATCCCCGTGGCGCAGAAGAGATCCAGCCAGTTTTTCATGATGGAAACGATCCGCTCCTCATCGGGATCACAAAGGGGCACACCAAGCCACAAATGCCCCTGCATGGGATTCACCCCGTGATCCAGCGCAAATCTGCCGAACTGCGCGCCGACTTTTTCCGCACTGCCCCGCTGAAGCAGCATTGCACCGTGCTCATCGGAAAGCTCAGTATACTGCCAGCCGTTTTTGGCGATCTCAAGGATCGCATCCTCCGGAGAAAAATCGATGTAATACGAAGACCAGATGGAAAGCTTCATGTTCTTTCTCCTTACTTTTCCAGAAACAGTTCCGTAGAGAAGTACCGCTCGCCGGTATCGGGGAGGATGGTCACGATAGTTTTTCCCGGCCCGAGAACCTTTGCCATTTTCAGTGCGGCTGCCACATTTGTGCCTGCGGTAATGCCGCAGAGAATGCCTTCCTGCCGCGCAAGCTGACGGGATACTTCCAATGCCTCATCATCCTGAATGATGCAGATATCGTCATAGATCTCCTGATTCAGGTTATCCGGAATCAGGCCGTCACCGATGCCCATCTGCAGATGGGTGCCGGTACGCCCAAAGGCCAGAATGGCTGCATGTTCCGGCTCGATTGCCCAGATAAGGGTCTCGGGATTGGCTTCGCGGAGAGCCGCACCGATGCCGGAAAGGGTACCGCCGGTACCGATACCGGAGCAGAATCCGTCGATTTTCTTCCCTTCCACCTGACGGAGGATCTCAGCGCCGGTGACATCCCTCTGGATTGCAGGGTTTGCCGGGTTTTCAAACTGCTGGGGGACCCACACATTGGGGTTCTCCCGCTTCATCCGCATAGCGGTTTCCACGCATTCCCGGATACAGGCGCCGATATCGCCGTCATCATGGACGAGAACCAGTTTTGCGCCGTACTGGGTCACAAGCTTGCGCCGCTCCGCAGAGACGGAATCGGGCATAACGATGACCACCTGAATTCCGCGGACAGCGCCTGCCAATGCAAGGCCGATGCCCTGATTTCCACTGGTGGGCTCCACAATGATGGTGTCCTTCGTGACAATGCCCTGTGCCTCAGCCTGAGCGACCATGGCCTCTGCGGTACGGGTCTTAATGGATCCGCCCACATTCAAACCTTCAAACTTCACAAGGATCTCAGCCATAGTATCGTCCGTCAGCTTGTTGAGGCGAATAATGGGTGTGTTTCCGATGGCATCCAGAATGGTATTGCAGATCATAGAATACTTTCTCACTCTCTTTTTGCTATTTTAGAACAACGTTTTCTTCCCCCAGAACCCGTTTCAGCTCTGCGAGCATTGCGTCATGGAACAGACACGCTGCTCCGCGGCGCATTTTGGTATCCGCAAAGTAGCAGATCACCGTCCCCTCTCCGGGGAACATGGATAGCAGAAGACGGATATGCCGCCAGCGGGGATCCGCTTCCGAGGAAATGCGAAGATAGAGCTTCTGCAGCCCCTGAGCCTTCGGCGCTTCCGGAACAGGCTGCGGTGCTATCCGGGTTTTCGGCGGCTCCGCCGCCATTTCCTCCAGAGGTCTTGCACCGTCCGCCAGCATCTGGGCAGGCTTATCTTCCCGCAGAGAAAGCTTCCCCCGCATATACACGGCGTTTCCTTCCCGGAGATGCTGCCCCACCTGATCCAACACCCGCTGGAACACCAGAAATTCGATGCTGCCCGTATCATCCTCCAGCGTCACATACGCCATGAGGGTGTTATTTTTGGTGGTCTTGGATTTATAGGAGGAAACAATGCCCGCCACAGCCACCGTATCCCCGTCCTGAAACATACGGGCATCGGCTTCATCCTGCCCGTCGGACATGATCCGTCCGATCGGAACGGCACCTGCACGCTGTGCAACGGCGCGGTATTCATCCATAGGATGCCCGGAAAGGTAAAGTCCCGTGACCTCACGTTCCATAGCCATAAGCTCCCGCTTAGTATACTCCGGAATGTCCGGAAGCACAAGAGCAGGTTCAGTACTTTCTTCTTCTCCAAAACCGCCGAAGAGGTCAAGCTGACCTTCCAGATTCTTCCGTTTGTCTTCCACGATGCTCTCCAGCACCGAACCGCATACCCGCATAAGCTGGCTGCGCTTGTAGCCGAGACTGTCAAAGCCGCCGCACTGGATCAGGCTTTCCACCCCTCTGCGGTTTTGCTCATTGCCGTACATTCTGCGGCAGAATTCATCGAAAGCATGGAAGGGGCCGTTCTGCTCACGCTCCGCCATGAGCGCCTGAATGAACCCTCTGCCGATGTTTTTCACCGCCACAAGTCCGTAACGGATATCCTCCCCGGCAACGGTAAAGTTATCGTTTGACACGTTCACATCCGGAGGCAGAAGCCGTATGCCCATATCCCGGCATTCGGCAGTATACTCCGCCACCTTTTCGGGACTTTCCAGAACGCTTGTCATCAGCGCTGCCATGTATTCTCTGGGATAATGGCACTTGAGATATGCCGTCTGATAAGACACAATGGCATAAGATACCGCGTGGGCCTTATTAAAAGCGTAGTTTGCAAAATCAAGGATCTCGTCATAGATGCTGCCTGCAACCTCAGCTGGGATCCCGTTTGCCACACAGCCGCAGATATTCCGCTCCGGATCGCCTTCGATGAAGGTTTTCCGCTCTTTGATGATCTCCGCCTGCTTTTTCTTGGACATGGCGCGGCGGATCATATCTGCCTGACCGAGAGGGAAGCCGCCGAGCCGGCGGAAGATCTCGATGACCTGCTCCTGATAAACGATACAGCCGTAGGTCACATTGAGGATCGGCTCCAGCATGGGGTGCTTGTAGCGGATGGTGGAGGGATCCTGAGATGCCGCAAGGAACCGGGGAATGGATTCCATGGGCCCGGGTCTGTAAAGGGCAATGATCGCGGTAATGTCTTCAATGCTCTTTGGGCCGAGACTTGTGCACACTCCGGTCATTCCGCTGCTTTCCAGCTGGAACACACCGGAGGTCTTCCCCGCAGTGAGCATGGAATAGGTCTCTTTGTCGTCATCGGGAATATTGCGGATATCGAAATCCGGCACCCGTTTGCGGATATCCTTCACTGCGTCATTGATGACCGTAAGGTTCCGCAGACCGAGAAAGTCCATCTTGAGAAGTCCCAGCTCCTCAAGGGTGGTCATCACATACTGGGTGGCGATGGAGTCATCTTTTTTGGATAGGGTCAGCGGCACATAGGTATGTACGGGCGCACCTGTAATGACAACGCCTGCCGCATGGGTGCCCGAATCCTTGGGCATATCCTCCAGCGCCATGGCAGTATCCACAACGCGTTTTACCCGTTCATCCCCATTATACATTTCCTGCAGCGGTTTTGACATTTCCAGAGCCTTGGAAATGGAAATATTCAGCACGTTGGGAATGGTCTTTGCAAGCTCGCTCTCTTCCGTGAAGGTAAGTCCCATGGCTTTTGCCACATTCCGCACTGCGTTTTTCGCCTTGAGGGTATTGAAGGTCACGATCTGCGCCACATGGTCGGCACCGTACTTGCGCTTTACGTATTCAATGACCTCGCCTCTGCGCCGTTCGCAGAAGTCACAGTCGATATCGGGCATGCTCACCCGGAAGGGATTGAGAAACCGCTCAAAATAGAGCTGATACTTCAGCGGATCCACATCCGTGATCCCCAGACAGTAGGAAACGACACTCCCCGCAGCACTGCCTCGTCCGGGACCAACGGGGATCCCCTGATCCTTCGCATAGTTGATAAAATCCTGCACGATGAGGAAATATTCGTTGAACCCCATCTGGTCGATCATGTCCAGCTCATAGCGAAGCTGCTTTGCGGCATCCTCCCTGTTGCCGTAACGGCGGGAAAGACCCTTAGCGCAGAGATCTTCCAGATATGTCTTGGGGGTATGACCTCCCGGAACAGGGAAATTCGGCAGATGGTAATGACCGAATTCAAAGTCCAGATTGCACATAGCCGCGATTTTCGCGGTATTTTCCACCGCTTCCTCGAGCTGCGGGAAAATGCTCCGCATTTCCTCTTCGGACTTCAGGTAGAACTCATGGGTCTCGAACCGCATGCGATTTTCATCATCTACGGCTCTGCCTGTCTGGATGCACATGAGAACGTCCTGGGCATACCAGTCATCACGTTTCAGGTAGTGGGCATCGTTTGTAACAACGAGAGGAAGCCCCGTCTCCCGATGGATGCGCAGAAGTCCCTGCGTGACGGCTTTCTGCTCCTGAATGCCGTGATCCTGCAGTTCAAGATAGAACCGCTCAGGTCCGAAGATGGCAGAAAGCGCCATTGCCGTGCGCTTTGCTCCGTCATAATCCCCCCGCAAAATCTGCTGGGGAATTTCACCGCCCATACAGGCGCTGAGACAGATAAGTCCCCCGCTGTGCTTCCGCAGAAGCTCCATATCCACGCGGGGCTTAATGTAATAGCCTTCGGTAAAGGCAGCGCTTACCAGCGCGCAGAGATTGCGATATCCGGTCTCATTTTCGCACAGGAGCACCAGATGATAGCCGGAAGCATCTTCCCCGGATTCTCTGGAAAAACGGCTCCCCGGGGCAACATAGACCTCACAGCCGACTACCGGCTTTATCCCCGCCGCTTTTGCTGCCTTGTAAAACTGGATAACACCGTACATCACACCGTGATCGGTGATAGCAACGGCTTCCTGCCCAAGCTCCTTTGCTCGCTTGACCAGATCCGAAATGCGGCAGGCACCGTCAAGCAGGCTGTATTCACTATGGACGTGAAGGTGCACAAATGCCATATTATGCCTCCTGTATTTCGGTCTGCACGCCGTTTTCTGCGGCAAGGGTCTCCAGCCTGTGCAGTCTGTGGCTGAGACAGGATTTGGATACCGGAGGTGTGCAAAGCTCTGCAAGCTGGCTGAGACTCAGCTCCGGGTTATCCAGACGGAGCTTTGCCGTCTGCTGCAGTTTCTCGGGAAGATTATCCAAAACAGAACGATCCATCAGCGTGCGGATCGCAGCGAGCTGCTTTTCGGCAGCCGCTACGGTCTTATCGGAATTTGCCTCGTCGCAGTTAATGAGACGGTTCACGGAATTGCGCATACTTTTGCTGATTTTTTCATTCATGATCTCCATGGCTGCCACAGGGGCACCTATGGAGGTAAGAAAGTCCTCGATGACTTCGCTGTTTTTAAAGTATGTAATGTATCGTCCGTTGCGGTTTGCGCTGCCCGGCTCAAAGCCCATTTCCTGCAGCACTGCGCAAACCTCGCGGCTTACATGATAGTGATCGGTCACAAGTTCCAGATGATAGCTGCGGCTTGGCTCCGTAACGCTGCCTCCCGCAAGAAGTGCTCCGCGGAAAAATGCCTGCTTACAGCCTTCGTCATCCAGAACGCCGAAGTTCACATGGTGGGCATGATGACGCTCACGGTCGTACCCGCAGGCATCTGCCACCTGCAGAAGCTTTTCAGGATCGGTGATACGGAAAACGGCTCTGCCGCTTTCACCTTCCGGCACTTCATCAAAGCCCACGGCAAAAGCCCGCTTAAACAGCTTGGGAAGGCGGGCTGCAAATTCGGCAGATGCCGTAACAATACGGATTTCCTCTGCAGTAAAAGCATTGCAGTACAACAGCACACCGCAGCCTTCGGCTACGGCGCAGCTGCGCTCCCCGATTGATGTGCGGCATAGCTCTGCCTTGAGCTGAGATGAAAATGACACGTTATTCCTCCAGATTGATGATCCTGACCTCCGGCATAAGCTCCACGCCAAATTCCCGAAGGATTTTCTCCTGTACCTGTTCCATAAGCCGCAGCACATCGCTGCAGGTCGCGCCGCCACGGTTCACCACAAACCCGGCATGCTTTTCCGACACCTGTGCGCCGCCAACGGCAAAGCCTTTGAGACCCGCCTGCTCGATATATGCCCCGGCATAGCCCACCATGGGGCGTTTGAAAAAGCTTCCCGCACTTGGCATTTCCAGAGGCTGGCTTGCTCTGCGCCTTGCCTTCAGTTCCTCCATCCGGGCGGATACAGCAGCCTTATCCCCGGGCTGCAGACGGAACTTCGCCCAAAGCACAGTTTCCTTACTTTCTTCAAATCTGCTGTGACGGTAGCCGAAATCACATTCCGCAAGACCGTATTCGGCATACTCGGTCCCCTGTGCGGCAACAGTTTCCGTCACATGCTTTATTTCCCCGCCGTATGCGCCTGCATTCATGAGCACGGCGCCGCCCACCGTTCCGGGGATCCCGTGGGCAAATTCCAGACCCGTAAGTCCTGCATCAAGAGCAGCCACAGCGGTTTTGGCAAGAGACGCTCCGCTTTCCGCAATGATGCAGTGATCCTCCGTGAGCCGGATAGCGCCGGTATCAGGGTAGGTTCTGATCACAAGCCCGCGAAGCCCCGCATCGGGCACAAGAAGGTTTGACCCGTTCCCCACCACGAGAAAGGGGATCTCCGCCTTGCGGGCAGCAAGGCTCACCGCTGCAAGCTCCTGCGCATTTTTCGGAAACACCATGGCTTCCGCAGGTCCGCCGATACGGAAGGTGGTATGCTCCGCCATGGAGACCTCCCGTTCAAGGCGGATCTCCGGACAGAGCTTCAGAATTGTATCCGCAACGGATCCTGTCATTTATTGGCTGCGCCTCCCATTTGCTGGTCGAAATGCTGATTGATACGCTCGGTAAATTCCTTGGCGGAATTGTAGCCCATCTTCTTTTGACGGTTGTTCATGGCGGCGACCTCCAGAATGACGGCAAGGTTCCGTCCGGGGGTCACGGGGATCTTCACGAAGGGAACATCCACGCCGAGAATGGTGGTATACTGCTCGTTTGCACCCAGACGGTCGTAGGTATAGCCTTCCTTCCATGCCTCCAGATGCACAACGATGTCGATCTTATCGGCAAGCTTTACTGCGCCTGCGCCGAAGATCCTCCGCACATCGATCACACCGATACCGCGCAGCTCGATATAGTAACGGATAAGTTCGGGAGCGCTGCCGATAAGCTGGCCTGTGCCGACACGCTTGATCTCCACCGCGTCATCCGCAATAAGACGGTGACCGCGCTTAATGAGCTCCACAGCGGCTTCGCTCTTACCCACACCGCTTTCACCAAGGATCAGAACACCTTCACCGTAGACTTCCACGAACACACCGTGACGAGTGATCCGGGGAGCCATCTCGCTCTGCAGACAGCCGATAAGCCGTGCCACGACCTGAGAAGTGTCATCCTCGGTGCTGAGAATGGGAATATCGTACTTATCTGCAGCAGCGATGCACTCATCGGATGCCTGCACACCGTGGCAGAGGATCAGCGCAGGAATGCGCTGCTCCATGAGCTGGAGATACCTTGCCTTGCGCTCCTTTGCGGAGAACTGCTGCAGGTAAGCGCTTTCGCTCATGCCCATGACCTGAATACGGTCCGGGTCGAAGTAATCGAAAAACCCGGTAAGCTGCAGACCGGTACGGTGCACAGCCGCAACCTTTACCGTTGCCTTATCAAAATCCTTGGATGCCCGGACAACTTCGAATTTCATGCGCTCAGCCACTTTTTTCAGGGATGCGCTGTAGGTCTGTTCCATATCGGCCTCCGTAAGTTATAATATTAGTTCTATATATTGTAAACAAAAAACGGGCTTTTTGCAACCGGTTTGCAAAGGTTTGACAGAGAAATAAAGTATTCTGAAAATCTCGAATTTCCTCTTGCATTTTCGTTTCAAATCTGTTATTATAATTTAGCTCGTGTAAAACGGCTAAGCAGTAACGCAAGGAGGTGCGGCAAATGGCAAAGTGCGAATTTTGCGGGAAAGACGTTGCTTTCGGCATCCAGGTCAGCCATTCTCACCGGCGGAGCAATCGTATGTGGAAGCCCAATGTCAAGCGCGTCAAGGCAGTGGTGAATGGAACCACCTGTCATGTATACGCTTGCACGCGGTGCCTCCGCAGCGGCAAGGTCACTCGCGCCTAAGCATGGAAGCAAAATAGCGTCTCACAATGTGGGGCGCTTTTTTCCTGCCCGTTTACAAAAGGATTCCCGGTACATTGTACCGGGAATCCTTTTGCGTTATACCGTTTACGCTTTCACAAGGCGGTAAGTCCGCACTTCGTGAGCCTTGAGGGCGGCTTCCTCAACAGCTTCGCCCACGGGATTCTCAAAGAAGTCCACGGGCATGAGCTTCACATCCTCACCCTGCATGGTTACCGAGACCACACCGTCCTTTCCTTCCATCTCATACAGACGGATGTAGGTCTCACCATCTGCATGATAGACAGAGGAAATGAACACATTCTCGGGAACGCTTACACGCAGTGCGGTTTCCCGCATGAGACGGGCAGTCTCAGCAGAGACGGGAACGCAGGGATTGTTATACTCAAGAGCGCGGCGATGCAGCTGTGCGTCTTCCCAAGTGCCGGTATAGGGCATGAAGGCCAGATGGGTAATGTACTCACCGTTCATAAAGTGCTTGGTGATCACGCTCCGTGCCGGCTCGTCACGCTGCAGCTTTGCAAATTCTTCGTCCAGATAGTAATCATCCACTCTGGCAGGACGGAAGAGCTCAGCGGTCTCGTAAGGCTCCGCCGCATCGTTTGGAACACCTTCGGAGGTGATGGTGCCGCTCCAGACATAATACATGGAGTATGCCACAGGCACACTCAGCGCTCCGTCATACTCACGTGCAGCGCACTGGATGCCCTTATTGAAGATGGCAAAGCCGTTTTCTCCGTCGGAAACGGATGCCCAGTGGTTGCACTCGATAGACTGACGGTTGGTCGCAGCTGCGCCGTAAGGCTGATCGCGCCAACCCATTGCGGAATCGGGCAGATCCGGATAGAACTTCATGCGGAGCTTTTCATCGTGGATGAATGCGCTCATGGCATCCCGATAGTCATTGGTCTTACGGCCGATGAACTCGCGGCTTGCTTCGATAGAGATGGTGCAGTCCACACGGGGATGCTTATCATAGAAGGTCCAGCGCACGCTGTAGGGAATGCTCCCGATCCAGCCGGCATCGGTAACGGCCATGCCGCCGGAGACGGCTTCATGATTCCAAACGCCTTCTTCAATGCAGTTCACGCCGTCAATGACACCGGCAAGAACACCGCTTCTGCGTCCCTTGCGGAAGAGACTGCGTCCGGTCTCTTTCTCCACCACGGAATCAAATCCGCCGTCGGGGTTGAGCTGCACAATATACCACGGAGTTTCCAGCGTTTCATCATCGCAGGTGCAGTCGGTAATGCGGGTTCTGGGCATGGTGACCACGGAGAGAGCACCCTCGCCGTTTTCATCCTGCCGCTTCCAGGGCAGAGGATTGAAGCGGTATTCGGGAGCATCGCCCACCATGTCGGCTTCCACGACCTCAAGATCCTTATCTCCCCGAGCAAAGAACTTCCGGGCATCGTTTTCAATGCCGCAGATCTGCACATCGTGGTGCTGGCAGATGAGAAGCATCTTCCATGCATCCCGCAGCTCATCGGGATGCGCCTTCTCCCCTGCCATGGCACGCACAGCATCCACCATATCCGCAGCATACAGCCTGCTCTCCTGCAGACGGCACTTCTCCCAGATCCAGTTGCCGCAGAGACCCCATGGCATACGCACATGGAAATCGTTCACCTTGGACACAACTTCCATCTCAGGCTCGCCTGCTGCCTTCAGGATATCCTCATCCAGAACCCACTCGAAGCCCGGCTTGTTGTGGTACTCGGCAACAAAGCCCTCCGGCTGACGGGGATCGTCTGCACGGTAGGCGATCACATTCTTGATCCGACCGCCGAAACGGTCACGGAACTCTTCCAGACCTCCCCACGGGGAATCCACGGAATAATCCAGAAGGATCTTATTATCCATGGTGTTTGCGCCGAAGAAAGGAAATTCCCGAGTTCGGCGGTCATGGGTGTAGCCGTTTACCGCGCAGTGGCACTGCTCACCGGGATAGCAGGGCACTGTGTGAACGCCCATGGTTCCGTCAAGGCCCCTCCAGTCGATGCAGGAGGCGGGATACTCTGGGTTCAGGCCGTACATGCAAAAGCTTGTCCGCATAACAGCGCCGGTAAAGCCCGCCTGCGCAATGAGCTGCGGGATCTGGGCATGCATACCGTGCTCAGACATATTGTACACATAGGGACGGTAGCCGAAATATTCCAGACAGGTACGGACACCCTGCACCAGCTGACGAACGTTGGATTCGCCGTTGATGTAGAAGGAAAGCGGTTGACCGTAGCTTACAGCGCCGACCTGAATCCGGCCGGGATAAGCCTTTGCCATCTCCTGCATTCTCTGCAGCAGTTCAGGATCCTCTTCCGCAAAATTATCGTAAGTATACGCTTCATTGTCCCAGCCGTATTTAACGCCGGAATACTTATTGAGCCTTTCCTCTTCCGCGTCAAAGAGCTTTCGCATAGTGGCATTGCCCCAGCAGACCTTGCCAAGATGCTCATAGTTTGCGATGTAGCAGACCTTATCCATTCGGAGACACCCCTTCCGATAGTTTTGCTTCATCATACTATCGGCGTTTCCGATTGTCAATCGGGATTCGGAATTTACAAATAATATTTTTGTCCGGTACAGTAAAAGCTCCCTGACCAACGGTCAGGGAGCTTTATTTACTTCTCGTCTTTGCGCTTCTTGCCTGCAGGCTGGGCATCATCGTCGCCCTTCTGACGGACCACCATCCGCACGGGGGTACCTTCCAGACCGAAAACATTTCGGATCTGGTTTTCCAGATACCGCTGATAGGAGAAGTGGAAAAGTCTGGCATCGTTGCAGAACATGACGATGGTGGGAGGACGAACGCCAACCTGTGTCATATAATAGATCTTGAGACGGCGTCCCTTATCCGTAGGAGGCTGCACACGGGTCGTTGCATCGGCAAGGATATTGTTGAGCATACCGGTGGTGATGCGCATGGAGGACTGCTCGTTAACGTAGTTGATCAGCTCAAAAAGCTTTCCCACACGCTGACCGGTCATGGCGGAGATAAAGAGCACTGGTGCATAGGTCATGTACATAAGGTCGTGACGGATGGCTTCCCGCATCTTATCCATGGTCTTGTCGTCTTTTTCCACAAGATCCCACTTGTTCACCACGATGATACAGGCTTTGCCGGCCTCATGCGCCATACCGGCAACCTTGGTATCCTGCTCGGTAACACCATCGCGGCCGTCGATCATGATGATGCACACGTCCGCACGCTCAATGGCCATCTGGGAGCGCATGACACTGTATTTCTCCACCTTATCGTCCACCTTGGACTTCTTGCGGATGCCCGCAGTATCGATAAAGACGTACTTGCCGAACTTGTTTTCCAGAGGGGTATCCACCGCGTCTCTCGTGGTTCCTGCCATATCGGAAACGATGACCCGCTTTTCCCCAAGCAGACGGTTAATGAGGGAGGACTTACCCACATTCGGCTTACCGATGACGGCCACCTTAATGGAATCGTCTTCCTCGTCGTCAAAGGATTCATCGGGAAGGTTTTCCACACAGGCATCCAGCAGGTCACCTGTACCGTGACCGTGAACAGCGGACACGGAAATAGGATCGCCAACGCCCAGATTATAAAACTCATAGATGTCCGGGTCGGTGGGTCCGATGGAGTCCATTTTATTCACTGCAAGGACAACCGGCTTCTTGGAGCGCAGCAGAATGGACGCAACATCCATATCTGCGGCAGTGACGCCTGTGGTGATATCCGTCACCAGAATGATCACGTCCGCCGTATCGATGGCGATCTGAGCCTGCTCACGGATATGCTCCAGAATTTCGTTATCTGTATTGGGCTCGATACCGCCGGTATCCACCATATCAAAGGTACGCCCGTTCCAGTCCGTGGTGGCATACAGCCTGTCACGGGTGACACCGGGGGTATCCTCCACAATGGAAAGTCTCTGCCCTACCAGACGGTTAAAGAGCAGGGATTTACCCACATTGGGTCTGCCCACAATGGCAACCAAAGGTCTTGCCATGGTTATTCCTCCTTTGTATCCAGCATGGCTTCCAGCAGCGCAGCGCCATCCTGCGGCACCTGCACCACCGTTACCTGCAGCGCGCGTTCCACATCCTCCACCGTCACATCATCCAGAAATACACCTTCGCCGTGACGAAGCATATTCTGAGGGATGAGAAGCCGCTTTGCAAGCTTCTTTCCTGTAAGCTGACGGATCAGGTCGCCTCCTGTCACAAGCCCCGCCACATCGATGCTGTGACCGAAATGGTCGTTCTCCACGGCATATACCGTGCCTTCCAGACCGGGAAACTTCTCTGCAGCAAGTTTGGAGAGCTTTTCAATAAAGGGCGCTGCGGAAACCCCTGTTGCCACGGTAAAGGGCTCAGGCGCATCGCACCCGGCATCCTCCAGCGCTTCCTCAAACTCGCACATGAGAAGCCGCAGCATTCCGACGCCGTTTTCCAGCTGGGGATAAATTTCGTAGTAATCCTCTCCGGGAATCGGAAGCTCCGCCTTGAGATAGAGCTCATCGGAACAGAAGAATATCCGTGTTCCGGTCTCTTCCAGACATTTGTCCCCGAAAGCGTTCACCTGAGCGAGAGTCTCAAGGGCAGTCTCCTTCGTAAAAGCCGTCAGCGGACAGAGCCCCTCACGGTGCTTTGTCAGTCCCACCGGAACAACGGAAACACTTTCCACCTGAGGATACAGCGCCCGGAGATCCTCCATGGAACGCTGCAGCTGCGCACCGTCGTTGAGACCGGGACACAGAACGATTTGGCAATTCATGACGATGCCCGCTTCTGCAAGCCGCTGCATGATGGCATAGCCCTCCGCAGCCTTGGGATTTGTAAGCAGCTTTACCCGCATTTCCGGGTCTGTTGCATGGACAGACACATTAATGGGGCTGATACGCTGATCGATCATGCGCTGCAGCTCGTCCTCCCGCAGATTTGTGAGGGTGATGTAATTCCCCAGCAGGAAACTGAGTCTTGCATCGTCGTCCTTGAAATAAAGCGTTTTCCGCATACCTTTGGGCAGCTGATCCACAAAACAGAACACGCATTTATTCGCACAGTGGCGCGCCTCATCCATCAGGTAATCCTCAAATTCGATACCGGGATCTTCCCCCGCATCCTTGCGGATCCTGACGCGCTTTCGCCAGCCGTGCTTACCGATGGCTTCCAGCGTCAGCTTTTCGTCGTAAGTATAAAATTTATAATCCAGCACATCCGCGATCTCATGTCCGTTTACGGAAACCACCGTATCACCGGGACGGAGAAGCGTTCTTGCCGCAGGGCTTTTCCGCTGGATGGATCTGATCACCGAAGCCATAGCCTTCTCCTTTTACCTAAAGAAACAGAGGGAGAATATGCTTCCCCCTCTGTCCTTGTTTGCAATTTACTTGCTTTCCTCGACTGCAGTGACCACGCGCCCGTTGTACATGCCGCACTTTGCGCATGCTCTGTGGGGCAGCTTCAGCTCACCACAATTGGGGCACTTCACAAGACCGGGAGTCTCGAGCTTCCAGACTGCGCTGCGCCTCTTGTCTCTTCTTGCCTTGGATACTTTCCCCTTCGGTACCGCCATAATGACACCTCCTGCCTTTATTCTTCCAGGAGCTGTCCGAGGACAGCCAACCTGGGGTCGGATTCGGCCTTGCACGCACAAGGCCCATCGTTTAAGTTTTTCCCGCATCTTGAGCAGAGACCTTTGCAGTCCTCGCTGCAAAGCTGCCGTTGATCCAGTGAGAGGACGAAGGCCGTGAGAATCACCTCGTCCGTATCGATACAATCTCCTTCAAGGAGATACATATCCGTATCCTCGTTCTCCGGCTCCTCCGCCGAGAGAACGGCCTCTGTGCTCAGGGAATACGCCTTGCGAAAGCGCTTGAGGCATCGTGCGCAGACGCAGTCAAGTCCCGCGGTGAGCTCCGCTGTCAAAACCAGCACACCGGCTCGGTTCATCACCTGGCCGACGGCCTTCAGCGGCTCATAAAATCCTTCAATTCCGTCAAAGTCGAGATCCGCAAGATCCGGCTCGCAGGTGAAGGAAACCTTTCCGCCGGGAACCTCGATGATTTTGTGTAAGTCCAGTTGCATAAACTCACCTCGCACAGTCGTGCTTGAATATTATACGGCAAAAGCCCCAAGATGTCAAATGGTATTTTGAAAAAAATCCATATATTTTGTGGTTTCTTCCCGTCAATTTGACAGGCTTTACTTTTTCATCTCCATATCCTATAATTCAAGCAGGTGATGAAGATGAAAGAATTTTCCATTGAGAAGAACGATGCCGGGCAGAGGCTTGACCGCTTTGTATCCAAAGCCGCCCCCCTCCTCCCCGCATCTCTTACACAAAAGTATATCCGTCTCAAACGCATCAAGGTAAACGGGAAAGGCTCCAAAAAGGAAGTGCGTCTGCAGCTCGGCGATCTTGTGCAGATGTACATCAATGACGAGTTCTTTGATGCCCCCAGCGAGACAAATGCCTACCTTGCCGTTGGTGAACCAAGGCTCCATGTGGTCTATGAGGATGAAAACATTCTTCTTGCAGATAA
>JAFQKD010000086.1 GCA_017397075.1 Oscillospiraceae bacterium
GCACGTGGCAGAGAGCGATTTCGGCCGCGTGACCTATACCGAGGCCATTGAAATTCTGGAAAAGAGCGGACAGAAGTTCGATTTCCCCGTTTCCTGGGGCATTGACCTGCAGACCGAGCATGAGCGGTATCTTACCGAGCAGCATTTCAAAAAGCCTGTGTTCGTCATCAATTATCCCAAGGAGATCAAGGCTTTCTATATGCGCCAGAACGATGACGGAAAGACCGTGGCGGCCATGGACTGCCTCGTTCCCGGCATCGGCGAGATCATCGGCGGCTCCCAGCGTGAGGAGCGGTACGAGCTTCTTGTGCAGCGTATGGAGGAGCTTGGCCTGAAGCAGGAGGATTACTGGTGGTATCTGGATCTGCGGCGCTACGGTTCCTGCCGTCACGCAGGCTTCGGTCTGGGCTTTGAGCGGATGATCATGTACCTTACCGGCGTGAGCAACATCCGCGATGTGCTTCCCCATCCCCGTACCGTGGGCAGCGCAGAGTTTTAAGGTATGTCAAAGTACGAGCCCATCGACTTTAACGCATGGGGGCTTCGTCCCCCGGGAAGCTATCTGGATGACCTTGCAGAGTCCATCCGTGAGGCGGAAAACGCCGCAAAGCAGCTTTCCGAGGAGACGGAAACGAAGCCTGACCCTTCCGGGAAGGTACAGAAGGAAGCGTCGGTATCCGCGGAAAAGCCGGATCTTGATTCCCTCATGGCGGAGCTTGACGGTCTTGTGGGGCTGGAAAAGGTGAAAGCCAATGTGCGCAGCCTTGTGAATCTGGTGAAGGTGCGGAAGCTCCGGGAGGAGCAGAAGCTTCCCGTGCCGCCCATGAGTCTGCATCTGGTGTTCATGGGAAATCCCGGTACAGGCAAGACTACCGTTGCCCGGCTCATTGCAAAGCTTTACGCTGCTATAGGCGTTCTCTCCAAGGGACAGCTTGTGGAGGTGGATCGTTCCGGTCTTGTGGCAGGCTATGTGGGCCAGACGGCGGAAAAGACAAAGCAGGCCATCGAAAAGGCTATGGGCGGCGTGCTGTTCATAGACGAGGCGTATGCCCTGACGCCTTCGGAAGCGGGCAGCAATGATTACGGCCGCGAGGCTGTTGAAACGATCCTCAAGGCCATGGAAGATCATCGGGATGATCTTGTGGTCATCGCCGCAGGATATGAGGATCTCATGGAGCGGTTCATCGCTTCAAATCCCGGCCTTGAGTCCCGGTTTAACCGGTATCTGGTTTTTGAGGACTACAACGAGACCCAGCTTCTGGAGATCTTCCGCTCTCTTTGCGAAAAAAACGGCTATGTGCCGGACGAAGAGGCGGGTGAGGCTGCCGGGCGCTATTTCCGGGAGCTTTATCTGCAGCGGGATGACAATTTCGGAAACGCACGGGATGTGCGGAACTTTTTTGAGCATGCAGTGGCGGCGCAGTCCGACAGAGTCGCCTTGCTGGATAAGCCTGACCGGGATGCTCTTATGCGCCTGAGCAAAGAGGATCTGGAAAAGGCGGAACAGGCATAAACCTGCGAAACAGAGACAGGAGGTATTTTCTATGAAACGGATCGTAATACTGACGCTGGTGATGGCAATGCTTCTGTGCATTGCGGCAGGCTGCGGAAAAAAGCCTGATGAGATGGATATGCCCGAGGTCATTGCTGCGGACACTGCGGAGACTCCCTCTCCCACTCCCGAAGCAACGCCCTCTCCCACCCCCGAAGCAACGCCTGAGGCTTCCGCATTTGTAAATCCTCTCACCGGCGAACCTGTGGATGAGGATATTTCCGCAAACCGGCCTGTTGCCATCATGATCAACAACGTGCAGAGCGCACAGCCCACCCACGGACTCAGTCAGGCTTCCGTGATTTATGAAATGCCCGTGGAAGGCTGGACCACCCGTATGATCGCCCTGTTCCAGGAATATGCGGAGCTGGATGTGGTCGGTTCCGTGCGCAGTGCTCGTCCCTGCTTTGTGGAAGTGGCGGATGCCTATGACGCCCTCTATTTCCATGCCGGCGGCAGCGATGACGGCATGAACCTCATCTGGGAGTACGGCGTGAACAACGTGAGCGCAACGGAATATGACGGCGTGTATTTCTACCGGGATTCCTGGCGCAGCGACGCGCTGGGCTATGAGCACAGCATGATGACCACCGGCGAACTGTTGGTGAAAGCCATAGAGCGCATGGAATACAGCACCGAGCACGATGCGGACTATGCCCAGACCATGGTCTTTGCCGAGGACGGCACCCCTGCTGACGGCGAAGACGGAGAGCATTTCACCGTCTGGTACAGCGAGGACTTCAAGTCCAGTGAGTTTACTTATGATGCCGAAGCCGGTGCTTACGGTATGCACCAGTGGGGTGAGGATCTGTACGATGCCAATACCGATGAGCAGATATTCTTTGAGAATGTCATCATCATCGTCACCACCATCTATCCCTATGACGATGCAGCCCACCAGTATGTGGACTTTGAAAGCGGCGGCGAAGGATACTTCTTCTCCGGCGGTAAGTACATTCCCATCACCTGGGAGAAGCCCGAGGTCGGCGCTCCCTTTGAGTACCGGGATGAAAATGGTGAGCTTGTGACCTTCGGCGTGGGCAGCACCTTTGTGTGCGTCACTTCCGATGAGACCAGCGTCATCGAGATCGGCTGATAAGCTGTCAAAAAGCCTGCGGGACACCGCAGGCTTTTGCTTTACTTCCCGGATAAGGCAAGGTATAATGAAGTAAACTTTGATTGCAAAGGAGAACGCCTATGATCTCTCATCTGCATACCTGTCCCGAGGTCACCGGTCTTTCCCGTGAGCGGGCACACAGCCGATGGAATGCCTACGAAAACGAGGCACAGGCGCTGCAGCGGATCCCATCTGCAAATGTCCTGCCGCTGGACGGAATCTGGAAGTTCCGTCTCTTCCCCAACCCGGAGGCTGCGGGGGAGGAATTTGCTGCCCCCGGATTTGATGCCGAAAGCTGGGAGACCATCCCCGTTCCCGCAAACTGGGAGCTTTGCGGCTTCGATAAACCCATTTACACGAATGTTCCGTACCCATGGCAGTTTCCTTCCAAAGAAGAGTATACCCTTTTCCCCAAAGCCGGGGAAAAGCCTCTCTTTAACCCGCCGTTTATTCCCAAAGACAACCCCACCGGCTGTTATCTGCGCAGCTTCACTCTGCCGGAGAACTTTGCCGATCGCAGGACCTTCATCTGCTTTGACGGCGTGGAGGCTGCGGCATGGGTTTGGGTAAACGGCAGCTTTGCCGGCTACTCCACCGACAGTAAGCTCCGCTTCACGCTGGATATCACCCCGTATCTGAAGGCAGGGGAAAACACCCTTGCGGTGAAGGTTTCCCGCTGGTGCTGGTCCACGTATCTGGAGGATCAGGACTACTGGCACCTTTCCGGCATTTTCCGCTCTGTGTATCTTGTGTCAAAACCCCTGCATTATCTCCGTGACTGGAAGGTAAGTGCAGAGCTGGATATCTACGGCGGAGGCTGTCTGCAGGCAGACGTTTTCGTTCCCAGAATCGACGGTTTCGGGGAAAACAAGGTGGAATATGTCCTCTTTGACGGAGAGACAGAGCTTCTGCGGGAGACCCGGGATGTGAACTTCACTTCTGTTTTTGCCTACAGTGCCGTCCCCGAAGACGGCGCGCGTCTGGATACCCGTCTGCCCCTTGTGCGTTCATGGTCGCCCGAGGATCCGTATCTCTACACGCTGGTGGTCAGCCTCAAGGATAAGGACGGCGCGGTTCTGGATACGGAAAGCCAGCGCATCGGCTTTAAGCGGGTGGAGATCAGGGACGGCGTTGTAAAGCTCAACGGCGCAAGGCTTCTCGTCCGCGGCGTAAACCGCCATGAATTCGCCCCCGATACCGGCCGTACTGTCAGCCGTGAGAGAATGGAAGAAGAGCTTCGTCTCATGAAAAGGCTGAACATCAATGCCGTGCGTACCTGCCATTACCCGGATATGGACCTGTGGTACGATCTTTGTGATGAGTACGGCATCCTTGTGATGTGTGAGTGCAATCTGGAGACCCACGGTATCATGGGCACCGCCAGCCACGATCCCGAATGGGCGCCCCGGTATGTGGAGCGGGCCATGCGCATGGTGATGCAGCACAAGAACCATGCCAGCGTGTTCTGCTGGTCTCTGGGCAACGAAAGCGGCAACGGTCCCAACCATGCCGGGATGTACGGCTGGATCAAGGAATACGACCCCACCCGTCTGTGCCAGTATGAGGCCGGCCGTCCCGATCACAGGCAGAGCGACCTGCGGGGGGATATGTATGCTCAATATGAAGAGATCCTGCGGATGGTCTCCGATCCCGTGGACCGCAGACCTGTGATCCTTGTGGAGTTCGATTATCAGATCCGCAACGCCGGCGGCGGCATGGACAGATTCGTGCAGCTCATGGAGGATCATCCCCTGTTCCAGGGCGGCTTCATCTGGGACTGGCAGGATAAGGCAATTTTGAGCCATACAGAGGACGGCGCTGCCTTCTGGGCATACGGCGGCGATTTCGGCGAGGCTGTCACCGAGCCGGAGAATCCCCTCTTCATGACCAATAACGGCATCGTTATGGCAGATCTTGCCGTGAAGCCTGCGGGGCTTGAGGCTGCACAGGCCTACTGCCCCATCCGCATTGAGAAGAGCGAGACAGGCTATGTGGTGAAAAACCGTCTCATGTTCACTGATACCGGGGCCTATCGCGCACAGTTCGAGCTTTTGGAAAACGGCATCTGCGTAAAGAACGGTGCAGTTGAGCTTCCCGAGTGCGCTGCGGGGCAGAATGCGGCACTGGACTTTGTGCCGGAGTATACGGCAAAGCCCGGCTGCGTGTACCATGTGAATTTCTCCGTGATTTGCGCCGGGTGCGGCAATGTCTGCGGTGTGTATCAGTTTGCCCTGCCCGGAAAGCGGGTATGGAAGGCGCCCGAGGCACAGGCGGTCATTGCCGAGGATATTTCCGAAAACGGCACACTGCAGCTTCGTCTGCAGCATGCCTCCGTTACCTTCGATGAGATCACCGGCATTCTCACCGGCTACACCGTAGGCGGCAGAAATCTCCTGAAGTTCGGCGGTGTGGACTGCTTCAGCCGCGGCTATACCGGCATTGACAGTCATGAAGGCGGCTGGGGTGAGCGGAAGGCTGTGGATATGCTGGATACCCTTGTCCGTCATCCCAGAAGTCTTCGCACCGAGTGCGGCAGA
>JAFQKD010000087.1 GCA_017397075.1 Oscillospiraceae bacterium
CCCGGAAGCCTCCTCCGAAGCTCCCTCCACCACGAGGACAAATTCCCCTCTCGGCTCCTCCGCGGCATATTTTTCCGCCGCCTTTGTCAGGGTAGTGCGGACGGTCTCCTCATGAAGCTTTGTCAGCTCCCTGCAAAGGGCGACCCGCCTGTCCCCCAGGATCTGCGCCATATCGGAAAGGGCTGCTGCAAGCTTATGGGGCGCTTCATAAAACACGATGGCCCGCTTTTCCTCCCGCAGGGCAGCAAGCTGTGCCTGCCGCTGGCTTTTCGATGCGGGAAGGAAGCCTTCAAACACAAATTTCCCCACAGGCAGCCCCGAAAGCGCCAGCGCACAGACTGCCGCGCAGGGTCCCGGGATCACCGTGACCTCAATGCCCGCTGCGGCACACAGGGCGCAAAGCTCCTGCCCGGGGTCGCTGATGGCGGGCATGCCCGCATCGGATACCAAGGCGCAGGTCTCCCCCGCACAGATCCGCTGACAGATCTTTTCACCGCTTTGCATTTTGTTATGCTCATGGTAGCTCACCATGGGTTTGCGGATCTCCAGATGGCTGAGAAGCTTCATGGTCACTCTGGTGTCCTCTGCGGCGATGAAATCCGCCTGAGAAAGCACTTCTGCCGCTCTTGGCGAAATATCCCCCAGATTTCCGATGGGTGTTCCCACAAGGTACAGCTTTCCGCTCATGCTCTTTCCTCCATCCTGTAGATCCGTTTGGTTTCCTGTGTATAGGTGCCATCCAGATGGCACATAATCAAATCCGGCAGACGCAGCATTTCCGTTTCGCAATCCTTCACGCCTTCCAGCAGCACAAGCTTTACGGGTTTTCCCTGTCTGTGGCGCACATATCGCAGCCGCGAGGGAAAAAGCTTTTTCAGATACATTGTGCCCAGAAGCAGCGGCAGCCGCTCCAGCCTGTGCACAATGCAGAATCTGCCGCCGGGTTTCAGCAGACGATATGCCGAAGCGCAAAGTTCGTCAACGGAAAGGTACATTTCCTTCCGCGCCGGGCTTCTTCCCGGACTTTCTTTTGAAAAATAAGGGGGATTGGATACCGCAAGGTCATATTCTTCCGTTCCGGGAAGCATCCGCAGATCCCCGGCAAAAACAGTCCCCCTCGCCGACAGGCCGTTTCGCAAAAGATTCACGCGGCTGTTTTCCGCAGCGGCAGGCTCGATCTCCGCAGCCGTGCCTGTAAGCCCGGGATTCTCCCACAAAAGGCGCAAAAGCAGAAACCCGGTGCCGCTTCCAAGATCGCACACACGCCCGTTTTTCGGCGCATTGCAGAAATCTGCCAGCAGCACAGAGTCTGTCCCAAGAGGAAACACCCCGTCATGGGTCTCCAGCACAGGTCCACCGGACCAAAGTCTCTCTTCCCGCATGTTACAGAAAAAAGGGCGATATGCCAAGCATACCGCCCTTTTCACATGTATTGCTTACTCAGCAACGATAGCGCCGGTGGGGCAAGCACCTTCGCAGGCACCGCAGTCGATGCAAGCGTCAGCGTCGATGACGAACTGGTTGTCGCCCTCAGCGATTGCAGAAACGGGGCAGGTGTCAGCGCAAGCGCCGCACATCACACAAGCGTCAGAAATAGTATGAGCCATTTGAAGTTCCTCCTTATGTATTAGCCGCAAGGCTTTGATTCCTGTTCATTGTAGCACATTCCCACGGAAAATCAACTATCTTTTTGCAGAATATCCTTCCGTTTTTGCGGAATACTGCATCTGTGGAGGTGTGTGTATGGAAAATGAACTGTATCCCGGGGACTGTCCCGATCTTTGCCGCGGGTTTATCTCCGCCCGTCACAAAAACCGTTTGACCTTTCACGGGGAAGCCGCAGAAGAGATCATACCGAAAATCGGCGAAATCGGAAGCACGGAGGAGAAAACGGAAGCTGGTTCGGATTTTGAATGACCCCTTCGCCGTCATTGGTCAAAGAAAGTCAAATTTCCCTCTTGATTTTCTTTTCGCCACGTGATATATTGATATCGCAAGGTCAAAGATAGTCAAAGTCAAATCAAAAGAAAGAAGGAAACTGACATGGGTATTTCCGATCTGATCGCCGGATTCATACAGGAGGCGGTAAACGAAGCCAACGGCAGCGCGGAGCTGCAGCGGGCAGAGCTTGCAAACCGGTTCGGGTGCGTGCCAAGTCAGATCAACTACGTGATCTCGACCCGTTTCTCCCCCGAACACGGGTATATTGTAGAGAGCAGGAGAGGCGGCGGCGGCTATATCCGCATACGCCGGGTACGCATGGATCCAAAGCAGCTTGTGATGCACACGGTAAACGCCATCGGCGAAAGCGTGGATGCTGCAACTGCAGGTGCTCTGCTCTCAAACCTTACCGGAGGCGGCGCACTTTCGGCGGATACCGCCCATCTCATGGCAGCCGCCATGGGAAACACCGCCCTCCGCACCATCCCCCCTGCCCTGCGGGACACTGTGCGGGCAGATATTTTCAAGCAGATGCTTCTGCGTCTTTTGTGAAAGGAGAACAAACCATGAAATGTACACATTGCGGAAATCGTGAGGCCAACTGCCATTACACCATGAACGTAAACGGCCATGTCACCGAGCACCATCTCTGCCCGCAGTGCGCGGGAGAAATGGGCATTGAGCAGGACATCTTCGGGGATTTTGAAACCATGTTTGACGGAATGTTCCGTGGCTTCTTCCCCACCATGGGGCGCTCCGTCTTCACCATGCCCCGGATGACCGTGCCGAAGCTGGAGATCCGTCTGAACGGCTGCGGAAACGAAGCCTGCGAAAAGGTGCGGGAAACTCCCGCCGCGGACCCGGAAATGGCAAAAAAGCGGGAGCTTAACGTGCTGCGACGGAAGATGAAGCGTGCTGCGGCAGAGGAAAACTTTGAGGAAGCCGCAAAGCTCCGGGATCAGATCCGGTCGCTGGAGGCACAGCAGGGCGCATAAGCGCAGCGCCCTTACATCCCGGGAAAGGAGAACACCAATGAACATGAATTTTGACGATACCTTTACCGAGCGGGCAAAATCCGCTCTGCATCTTGCCCACGAAGCCGCATCCGCACTTGGTCACGGCTATGTGGGAAGCGAACACATCCTTCTGGGCATCGCAAAGGAAGGCTCCGGCGCAGCAGCCGCCGTTCTCCGGGACAACGGTCTTGACCCGGAGCTTATGGAAGAGATGATCGTGAAATACGTTGGCCGCGGCGAGCGCAGCGACACCACCGCCCAGGGACTTACGCCCAGGGCCGCCCGGGTCATCGAGCTTGCCGTAAGCGATGCGCGGCGGCTGGGCAGTCAGCAGGTGGGCACGGAGCATCTGCTCATCGGCATTCTGCGGGAAGCAGACGGCGTTGCCGCGCGGATCTTCACCGGTGCGGGAGCCGACAGAAACAAGCTTTACACGGAGCTTATCGACTCCCTCGGCGGACGGCGCGAACGGGCAGCCACCGCCCCCACCGGAAAGCACGCGGAAACCAAGACTCTTGACCAGTTCAGCCGGGATCTCACCGCCCTTGCCAATCAGGGAAAGCTTGACCCCGTCATCGGCAGAGACAAGGAGATCCAGCGCGTTGTACAGATCCTCAGCCGCCGCAGCAAGAATAACCCCGTGCTCATCGGTGAGCCGGGCGTTGGCAAAACCGCCATTGCGGAAGGTCTGGCACAGCTGATCGCCTCCTGCGAGGTACCGGATACCATTCGCGGAAAACGGGTGGTCTCTCTGGATCTCACCGGCATGGTGGCAGGTACAAAGTACCGGGGCGACTTTGAAGAGCGCATCAAAAACGCCATGGAGGAAGTCCGCGCCGCAGGAGACGTGATCCTCTTTATCGACGAGCTGCACACCATCATGGGCGCCGGCGCAGCCGAGGGCGCTATCGACGCCGCCAATATACTCAAACCCGCTCTCAGCCGGGGCGAGGTGCAGATAATCGGCGCAACAACTCTGGACGAATACCGCAAGCACATAGAAAAGGACGCTGCTCTCGAGCGCAGATTCCAGCCCGTCATGGTGGATGAGCCCACCCAGGAGGAGAGCATCGCCATCATACGCGGTCTGCGGGACAAATACGAGGCCCATCACAAGCTGAAAATATCCGACGAGGCCATAGAAG
>JAFQKD010000088.1 GCA_017397075.1 Oscillospiraceae bacterium
AAATCCGCAATATGCAACTTATGGATAGACTTGTGGATTTCCTTATGGACAATATCTCCAATCTGACCTCGGCACGAAATATTACAAACACGTTCAGCGGCTTCAAGGAAAAAGTCAATCACGTTACCATCAGTTCGTATATTCAGTATTTGTGCAATGCCTTTGCCTTTTATAAAGTCCGCAGATATGATATTAAAGGCAAAAAGTATCTGTCCAGCAACGATAAGTATTATCTGAGCGACCATACATTCCGTTATGCCAAGCTTGGCACGAAAAACATGGACTACGGCAGAATCCTTGAAAACGTGGTTGCCATAGAGCTGCTCCGCAGAGGGTACGAGGTCTATGTCGGCGTGCTTTACAAAAAAGAAATCGACTTTGTTGCCGTAAAGCGCAACGAAAAGATTTATATACAGGTATCTGATAATATCAGCGATGACAAAACTTTTGAACGTGAGGTTTCGCCCTTGCTTCAAATCAAAGATGCCTATCCAAAGATGGTCATTGCCCGTACCCGGCACGATGAGTATCAGTATGAGGGCGTAAGGATCGTTGATATAGCGGAGTGGCTGTTAAATTAACAAAACTGAAATATTTTTGATTTTGGTAACCAATATTCTGCGGCAAAGGGGCAAGCAGATTGTGCGGATATTCTAATGGCAAACGAGATGTTCCAAGAAACGTGCGAATTGCTGTTTTTCAGCAGTGGCTTTCAACCGTCCTTTGCGTTTTTACGGAATGCAACCGATTGCAATAACCCTTGACAAGGGAAGCGCCCGGGTGATAGCATAGCAGAAAAGAAAACCCGGCAAAGGAGGACAGCCGATGGCGGATGCAAAAAAGCTGCGTGAGATCCGGGAAAGAATGAAGGGGAAGAAGTTCCTCTTTGTGCCCTATATGCATGCCGACTGGGCATGGTGCCACACGCGGCAGTGGCATGCCCTGCGGTACCTTGCCATTTTTGAGGATGTGGCAAAGACCATGGCGGAGCAGCCGGATTACCGCTGGTATATGGACTGCTTTACCACGGAGATCGGTCCCGTATTGGAGCGGAAGCCGGAGCTTCTGGATGTGATCCGCCCTCTTGCAGAGGAGGGAAAGATCCAGATCGCGGGCGGCTTTGCCAATGTGCGCCCCAACATGGTGGGGGATGAGGCTTATGTGCGAAACATGATCATCGGCAGAAAACGCTTTGCGGAGTATTTCCCCGGGGTGCGCAACGATGTGCAGAGCGAAGCTGTGGACGTGGCGCTGGGCCATCCCCAGATCCCGCAGCTGCTCAGAAAGGGCGGTTTCCGCTATTACCGCAGCGGCAGACCCTACGGTGTGCTGGAGAAAAAGGGCCTTCCTCAGGAATTTTTCTGGGAGGGCATTGACGGAAGCAAGATCCTTCTCAGCTGGGGACTTTACGGCGGACTTTTCGAGCCGGAGCGTGTGCAGAAGCTGATCGATAAGCTGGACAGCTGGGACGATCTGGTGGAGGAGCTTTACGATACGGAGCTGGAGCAGTATCTGCGGAATACGGATATGGACATCCTCTGGATCGCTCAGGGCTGCGACGATGTGCTGCCCCTGAAAGCCTTCAATTCCGATCTGGATCTGCCGCTTGCGGAGATCATCCGCCGCTGGAATGCACGGGAGGATTCCTCCATGGCAATTCTGGGGCCCAACGACTTTTTTGACCTTCTGGAAGAACGAAAGGACAGGCTCCCCACCCACAAGGGCACCATCGAGATCTGCGATGTGGCATATAATGTGGGCTGGGCAGGGGAGAAGGGACTTCTGAACAGAAGACTCAAAAGCAGTGAGCTTCTCTGCGAGGTGGAAAGCTGGGAGCTTCTGGCGGAGCTTTTCGGCGGAAAACCCGCCTATGACTTTACGCCCCTTTGGGAGGAGAGCCTGACGGCCACCTGCCATGCCACGGCATGGCTCTTTATGGAAGATTTTGACGAGCTTTTGGACCGCATCGACCTTGCCATGGGAGAAGCGCGGAAGGTGCGCAAAAGCGCCCTTCGCACCCTTGCGGAGCGGATGGAGCGGAAAGAGGGCGCCATCGGCGCGGCATTCAATGCCCTGCCGTATGAGAGAAAGGCGGTGCTGTCCCTGACACTGCCCAGCGGGCATACCGATGGTTTGTATTTCACCGACGGTGCGGGAAATATCCTGCCCCATCAGGTCCTGCGGGCTTATGAATATACCTCCTCCGTCTGGGAGCATGAGGTGCTGGTGCAGGTGACCCTGCCTTCCATGGGATGGACAGTGATCTCGGCGCAGGGGGTGGATACGGACTGCCGTCTGGGCGGTGTGTTCAAACGGGCAAAGAGACCGGATTGCTTCGATACGACGACGCCTTTTGCCGTGGAGAGCGATGTGCTTTCCCTGAAATTTGAACACGGACGGCTTCGGGAAATTCTGGATAAGGAGAGCGGAAAGACCCTCTCCCATCCGGAAAACGACTGGAACAGTCTTGTGTTTGCAGCCATCGACACCGATAAGGGCGACCTGCACGCGGGACCCGTGACCGGAGAGCGGCAGGTGAAGTTCGATACCGCCGTGATTTTGGAAAACGGTCCCGTGCGCTGGAAGGTACGGCTCTGCGGGTCTGACGGGGTCATTGACTATGCGCAGGAGATCACTCTGGAAAAAGGCTCACGGGATGTGGTCTTTTCCGCGGAATTTGACTGGCGGGGAGAGCCGGGACGGCTGGAATGCCGCATTCCCGTGGAAGAGGGCTGTGAGATTCGGGGCGGCATTCCCTTCGGCAGCGAAAAGAAGGATGTGGACAGCGAACCCTACTGCGATGACGGCTGGTACGATATGCACCGCCAGTGGAAGGGACTTTTCTGCGCCAAGGATTATGTCCGCGCCGTAAGCGATACGGACAGCCGCGCTGTCCTCAGCGCGGAAGGGGATCGTTTCTGGCTGCTCAGCCGGGAAAAGGGATACCTTTCCTACATCCTCATCAATTCCGTGCGGCTCATTCCCGATACATGGGAGGACAGCGTAAACCGCCGGGGTATCGAAAGCCGGGGACCTCACTGCATCCATTGGGGCGTCCGCATCGGAAAGGCGGAGGAGCCGGACAGAGCCGCTGCCCGTGCAGCACAGTGCCTGCGAAATCCCGTGCTCGTCACCATACCCTATGGCCGGAAGGGGGAAGCCGTGCTTCCTGCCCATGCGTCCATGGTCTCTGCGGATCGGGAGAACATCACCGTTACCGCCTTTTATCGGGACGGGGAGGATGCGATCCTCCGTCTCTATGAGACGGACGGCCTTTCCTGCGGGGTGAATGTCACGCTGCCCCGGGAGGTGATTTCAGCGGTGAGCGAGAACTTCATCGGCGAGGGAGACGGCAGAGCCGTCACCGCGGAAGGGAAAACCCTTTCCTTCCCCGCAGGTGCGCACGAGATCGTAACGCTGCGGGTGAGATTTGCATAAAAAAAGACCGGAATCTTCGGATTCCGGTCTTTTTGCGGTCAGAAATTCTGCACCATTTCCATGACGATCTCTTCCCAGCGGGTCAGGGAAGCCATGTTTGCGGCGCTGATGTCCTTCAGCACGATATCGCAGCTGCAGCCGTTGCGCTTCACGGCATCAAGGGTCCGCCCGATCTCTCTGCGGAGGGCGTCCTCGTCAAGGACAGCGGAAACAGCGGCGGGATTTGGCTTATTGGCAAGGACGTACTTTTTCCCGATGGCTTCCGCAGCCACGTCCACATCTGCCCATGGGGTGATGGAAACCTTCCGCAGATTGGGAAGGGTCGCTACGATGTCCATTTTCTTATCCAGCGGCTCACAGCAGCCGTAGTAAATCAGACCGAAGTCCGCCATGATCTCCCGCTGATAAACAATGTCGAATTCCTCGTGCATGGCTTTGCTGACGGAGGAGAGCATCTGTGCGCTGCCGCGACCCCAGATCTGGCTGCGCAGCACGTTCCCGCCGTCATAATCCCTGCCAAGGTCGCTGCAGAGACCTGCGGTGCAATGGAGCGCATAAGCTTCAAGGTCGAAAAGGCCCAGCTCCTCCATCTGCCGCAGACGGCTTTTTTCAAAGGCGAAAAGCTTTTGGAGAATATTGTGCATATGCTCGGGTTCCTCGATGAGGTCGATGAGCACTGCCTCCACACCCCGAAGAACAGTGAGCCTGTCCCAAACGTCAATGCCGCCGCAGGAGCCGGTAAGGCGGATGGGGAGAATGTCGCCGAAGGCTTCCGCAAGGCGGTCGTGAAGCTCCATGGTGGCGTCCCTGTCATAGGAGATGACAGGCTCGTGAAGCTTTTCCACATCCTCCGGGGTGGCGAGCTGATCGTGATACATATGGGCGGCAATGCCTGCATGGGCGTCGTCAAACCAGACCTGATCCTCGTTGGAAGAAACACCGATGCCTGTGCTGTGAACGATCTTTCTGACAGGGAAGAAGGGCTCAAGGATCATATCCGCCGGGAAATGCTTCCACTGG
>JAFQKD010000089.1 GCA_017397075.1 Oscillospiraceae bacterium
CACCCACTTGCCGTCCTTGCCCCACTTCACGGCAAATTCGCTGCTCTTGCTTTCAAAGCCGCGGATGATGCTGGGGGGGAAGGGGCCGTCAACAACGGCGATGTCCTTGAAATAGATATCCCGGATCTTGCCGCGGACATCGTCATGGCTCCAGCAGGCGTTGCAGATCTTCAGATCGAAGATCTTTTCGTAGGAATCCTCAATGCGGATATCCTCATAGTACACATGATGAATGTCGGCCCGGTCGCCGTTATGGATGGTGAGGGTGCCGCCGGACTGATAGCCCTCCCGCTCGCAGTGGATGATATCGCAGTTTTTGAAGTGGATGTCGTACATCTCGGGGCAGCAGGTCTCATAGCCGACTTCCAGACCGTTTCCGTGGGTGGCGCTCCAGCAGACACACTTTTCGGAAACGATGTCATACATGGTGGTGGGCTGGCCCCGCCAGAGGGACTTGATGGTGATGCAGTCGTCATTTGTGCGCATGAAGCAGTTCTGGATGTGGGCGTGGCGGCTGTTGCAGATGTCAATACCGTCACCGGAGGGGTTCATGGAGATCTCGCGCAGACCGTCGATTTCGATGTAATCGCAGTCCAGGGTGCGGCAGAGCCACACGGGGCCGTCATACAGGGTCATGGCGCCGACCTTCACGTTCTTGCAGCGGATGAAGTCCAGCAGCATCTTCTTTTCCATGGTGGGCTCGTCCCGGTGCATCTTTACACCGGAGATGATGCCTTCGCCGATGACGGAGACGTTCTCTGCATCTTCTGCGTGGAATGCGCCATGGACGATTGCGCCTTCTTCAATGTAGGCGGTCTGACCGCTGGTGAGCTTTACAAGACCCACGTCATGCTCGCCGGGGCCGTAGTAGTAATCGCAGTTTGCGGGTACGGGGGTCTTGGGGCTGTAGTACACAAAGAGGGGGCTGAGAAGATCCCCGTCCAGCTCGATGGAGAGGGTAACGGGCTTGTCCACAGTGAAGGTGATCTTTCCGTCTGCCACGGCGGGAACGATACCGGCGGACAGGGGACGGATCTTCACGTTTTCAAAGGGAGCATCGGGCACTACGGTGAATTCCACGGCGCCTTCACCGGTGAGGATGGCGAAGGCCATCTGGTCGGCAATGTGCTTGTAGATCTCACCTGCGTAGGTTTTGATGTCATAGGCGCGGCAAGGCCACTGATACACGGTGACAGGCTTACCGGAGGCAAAAAGCTGATAATGCATCATGGTGGTATCGTCCTTTCTTCCTGTTGATTGTTTATTCTTCACGCATGCTTCGCAGCAGTGCGATTTCTTTTGCATAGCCGTCAAGCTCATTGGGGGTCTCCAGATAGAAGGGGAGAGAGCGCAGAAGGGGGTGGTTGATGATGCGCTTTACGGCATCAAGCCCCAGAGAGCCGCCGCCGATGACCTCGTGACGATCCTTGTGGCTGGAAAAGGGGTTCTTGCTGTCGTTGAGATGGATGGCGCGGAGGCGGTCAAGACCGATGACGCGGTCAAATTCCCGCAGAACACCCTCAAGGTCGTTCACCACATCGTAGCCGCCGTCATGCACATGGCAGGTATCGAGACACACACCCATGTGATCGTTGAGCTCCACCCGGTCAAGGATAGCCCGCAGCTCTTCAAACCGTCCGCCCACTTCGCTTCCCTTGCCTGCCATGGTCTCCAGCAGCACCGTTGTGGTCTGCTCCGGCTTGAGCACCATGTTGAGGGTCTCTGCAATGAGCTCAATGCCCTTTTCCATGCCCTGACCCACATGGCTTCCGGGATGGAAGTTATAGAGGTTGCCCGGCACAGCTTCCATCCGCACAAGATCGTCCGCCATGGTCTCTCTGGCGAAGGTGAGGGTACGCTCGTTTGCGGCGCAGGCATTCAGGGTATAGGGGGCGTGGGCAAGCAGATGGGAAATGCCGTTTTCCCCGCAAAATGCATGGAACGCGGCCACATCCGCAGGGTCAATGGCCTTTGCCGTGCCGCCTCTGGGATTGCGGGTGAAAAACTGGAACACATTTGCGCCGACCTTTACCGCGTCCTTTCCCATGGCAAGAAAGCCGCCGGAAGCAGACAGATGACAGCCGACCTTCATGATATCAGCCACGGCGACCAACCTCCCGGAGAATGTCCATAGCAGGCACAGGAATACGGCCGAGGTAATCGGGACCGACATTCAGAAGATAGTTTATGCCGTGGGCATTGAGATGCTCCCGGAGACGGATGACTTCTTCCGGGTTTTTCCAGTTGTTGTCAAAGGACTTGTAGCCCCATGTGTCATTCAGGGTGCAGGGAGCCTCCCACAGCTCAAAATTCTGGCCGCTGGCTTCGCCTTCGGGGATCTCGTTGTCCCCGAGAGAGGCATAGTCACCCATGCCGTTGCCCACCCGGGAATTGACAAGGCAGTTGGGCTGGTAGTGATGCACCATGTCCACAAGTTCCTTGCTCTGGGCGGGGGAGATATCCGAAGGGGTGTCAAACCAGATCACACACAAATCACCGTACTGGGTGAGGATCTCCTTCACCTGGGGCTTGATCTTCTCTTCATAGCAGATGGTGTAGTTCTTTTTGCTGTTGTCCGGGAAGTCCCAGTCGTTGGTCCAGCTGCCGCCCACATTCTCCCAGTTTCTGCCGAAGCCGACACCGCCGCCGTGAGGATGGCTCCAGTCGATCTCCTGAGAATAGTAGAGACCGAGCCTGATGCCCCGCTTCTGGCAGGCAGCGGCAAGCTCCTCGATGACGTCCCGCTTAAAGGGGGTGGCATCCACAATGTTGAAGGAGCTGACCTTGGAGTGATACATGGCAAAGCCTTCGTGGTGCTTTGCGGTGATGACAAGATACTTCATGCCCGCATCCGCAGCAAGGGCGGCAAATTCATCGGCGTTGAAGTAAATGGGATTAAAGGCCTTGGCAAGGGGATGATACTCCGCGCAGGGGATGCGGAAGAATGCCTGAGACCATTCACCGATATGGGGGGTGCGGCGGCCCTTCCAGTCGCCTGCGGGCAGGCAGTAAAGACCCCAGTGGATCATGAGGCCGAATTTCGCCTCTTTAAACCAGGTTTTAGCATCCATAAAAGACACCGTCCTTTCATGGGCACAGTGTAGCATTTTTTTCTCCGCTGTGCAAGATAAACTCTTTGACAGGTTAAAGAAGTGTGCTATAATCGGGAAAACGAATGGAGGTAGCTTGTATGCGTCTTTGTCTGAATGGTCAGTGGAACCTTTACTATTTTCCGGAAACGAAAAATGCCCCCAGACTTCCGGAGGAGATCCTTGGGGCAGGCTGTCCCATGGTCCCTGCGCAGGTGCCGGGAGACACCATCCTGGATCTCTGCCGTGCGGGAATTCTGAAGGATCCGCATGTGGAGGAAAACCTCTATGCCTGCAGACCCTATGAGTTTTACCGCTGGATGTACCGCAGAAGCTTTTCCGCTCCCGAGGGCACAAGGCGGCTTATGCTGCGCTTTGAGGGGGTAAATACCTTTGCCCGGGTCTATGTGAACGGTACGCTTGCTGGAACGAGCGATAATATGCTCATTCCCCATGCCTTCGATGTGACGGAGCTTGTCAGGCGGGGGGAGGAAAATGACCTTGCCGTGGTCATCGACTCCGCAATAAACCGGGCGCGGGAGATGGATTTCCCCGCTTCCGTTTCCACGGGAGACAATACCGATGAATATACCCGCCTGCGGATGCCGCCCCATTCCTTCGGCTGGGACATCATGGGCAGAATGATCTCTGCCGGTCTCTGGCGGGGGGTATATCTGGAAGAGGTGCGGGAGACCCGCCTCACCCAGACCTATTACGGGGTGAAGGCTGTCTGCTGCAGCGGACCGGAAACCTGGGCGGATCTTACCTGGCGCTACCGGTTTGAGACGGATGACTTCATGCTGGAAGGGTACACCGTCCGCGTGACCGGTGTTTGCGGAGAAAGCCGCTTTACTGCGGAGCATCCTGCCCGGTTTATCAGCGGCAAGGGCGAAATGCGGGTGAAAAACCCCAGATTCTGGTGGCCCCGGGGTTACGGCGAGGCAGATCTCTATACCGTGACCATGGAGCTTCTGAAGGACGGTGAGGTTCTGGACAGCCGCACCGAGCGCATCGGTCTCAGAACGCTGGAAGTGAAGCTTGTCACCGCGCCGGGAGATGAGGGCGAGTTCCTTGTGAAGGCCAACGGCGTGAACATTCTCTGCAAGGGCTCCAACTGGGTACCGCTGAATATGCTCCACAGCATGGATGCAGATAAGTACGATTTCGCCCTCGGCCTCTTTAAGGACATGGGCTGCAACATTCTCCGCTGCTGGGGCGGAAACGTGTATGAAGATCAGAAGTTCTATGACCTGTGCGACGAATACGGCATCATGGTCTGGCAGGACTTCACGCTGGCCTGCGGCATCTATCCTCAGGATACGGCATTTTTGGATGTCATCTACAAGGAAGCGGTGCAGGTCATCCGCGACCGGCGGAATCACCCCTGTATTCTCCTCTGGGCAGGGGACAACGAGGTGGACGAGTGCTACCTCTGGAACGGCTATATGGCAGGCTCCAACCGGTACAACGCCCTGACGAGAGAGGCGCTGCCCCGTGCCGTCCGGGAAAACGATCCCTTCCGCTACTATCTGCCTTCCTCTCCCTATATTCCCGAGGGGGTGGCATGGGGGACGACGCCGGAACAGCACAACTGGGGTCCCCGTGCCTACTGCAAGGACGATTCCTACAAGCATTCCACCGCGCATTTCATCAGCGAGTGCGGCTACCACGGCTGCCCGGATCCTGCGTCTCTGCGGGAATTTCTGCCTGCCGATGAGCTGTGGCCCATTACCGAAGACGGTGCATGGGATACCCACAGCACCGATAACCGCTATAATATCCGCCGCAGCTATAACCGCAACGGCCTCATGACCGATCAGGTGAAGATCTTTGCCGGCAGCGTGCCGGAGGATCTGGAGACCTACGCGCTGGTGAGCCAGTTCTCTCAGGCTGAGGCGAAGAAATACTTTGTTGAGCGTATCCGCATGAAGAAATGGCGCACCACGGGCATCATCTGGTGGAACATGCTGGACGGCTGGCCCCAGATCTCCGATGCCATCGTGGATTGGTACGGACGGAAGAAGCTTGCCTTTACCTGGCTCAGGCGTGTGCATGAGCCAATCTGCCTCATGATGAGCGAGACAGATGGTTGGGAGCAGCGGGTGATCCTCGGAAACGACAGCCGCAGAACAGAAAATGTAAGCTGGCAGCTTATGGATGAAAGCGGCGCCGTTCTGCAGGAGGGGAGCTGTGTGTCCCCGGCAAACGAGAACGTGGAAGTGGCAAAGCTCCGCGTGATTCCCGGGGAAAAGAAGCTGTACCTTCTGCGCTGGGAAGCTGAGGGGAAGGTTTACTGGAACCATTATCTTTCCGGGAACGTGCCCCATAACCGGGAGGATCTGTGCCGCTGGGCGGAGATCATCAAGCATCTGGAGGAACGGAAATGATCTGGGGACTGGATATCGGCGGCACAAAGACCGCCTTTCTCACCGGCACTATGGAAGGGGAGGTTCTCTCCCGTGTGGCGGTTGCTACCGCAGACTACCCGGATTGGGAGGCCGTGCTTACCGCGGTTCTTCCCGAACCGGGGACAATGGAGACGCCCGAGGCCATCGGCGTAAGCTGCGGCGGCCCTCTGGACAGCGCCCGGGGAAGAATCCTTTCTCCCCCGAACCTTCCCGGCTGGGACGATGTGCCTGTTTGTCAGTGGCTGACCGAGCGGTACGGCGCACCTGCCTTTCTGCAGAATGACGCAAATGCCTGTGCCCTTGCAGAATGGAAATTCGGTGCGGGGAAAGGCACGAAAAACATGGCCTTCCTTACCTTCGGTACAGGGCTTGGCGCGGGGCTGATCCTTGACGGAAAGCTCTATTCCGGCACCAACGATCAGGCCGGGGAGATCGGCCATGTCCGCATGGCGGAGAACGGTCCCGTGGGTTACTATAAGGCCGGTTCTGTGGAGGGGTTCTGCTCCGGCGGCGGTCTTCGCCAGCTTTCCATGCTGCGCCTTGGAAGGGATCTTACAGCAAAGGAGCTGTGTATTCTTGCCCGTGAGGGAGATAAAGGCGCCCTTTCCGTCATCCGGGAGAGCGCACAAAAGCTTGGCAGCGCCCTTTCCATCCTTGTGGATGTACTGAATCCCCAGTGCATCGTCATCGGCAGCATTTTCGCCCGGGCAGAGGATCTCTACCGGGAGGAGATGGAGCGGGTGATGCGGGAAGAGTGCCTTGCCCTTTCCCTCGGCGTCTGCCGGGTAGTGCCCGCAGCTTTGGGGGACACCATCGGCGACATCGCCGCCCTCACCGTTGCGGTGAACGGACTTTCCGAATAAGGCACAAAAAAGCTGAGTTTTCCATGGAAAACTCAGCTTTTTCTTTATTTTACCACCCACAGCTTTGTGATGCCGTAGTATTCCAAAACGGGGATGGTGTCCGCCCCGATACGCTCACCGCTGACGGCAACAGGGACTGCCGGGGGACAGCTTACGTTTGCATCCGCAAGGATGCGCCCTGCGGCGTGCCTTACCTCCACCCATTCACCGGGAGCAAAGGCTGCCTCGCGGGGAGAACAGACACTTTCCGGCGGGAGGAGCGTTGGCGCTGTGGAGCGGGGGTGACCTTTTCGGGGATTGTCCCCAAGGGCAGCTTTGGCTGCGGCAAGGTCAGAGTCCGAAGTTTCCGGGGTCGCCATAAGCACCACGAAATCCGGGTCTGCATATTCACATTCCACACCGCCCTGACGAAGCCGCCGGGCAAGGTCGTGCCCGTGCCAGCCTGAAGCAGCCGCGTCAACAGTCATCTTCAACGGGTCGCTTTCCCCAAGCTGCCAGCCGTTTTCGGTGACAGCAAGCTTCCATGCGCTGAGCCTGCGGATGCAGTGAAGGAGCTTTTCCGGGTAGGCTTCGGCAAGATAGCGGTTTACCAGATCCAGCGACTGCAAAATGAGATAGGAGGGACTTGTGGAGCCGAAATACGCCATGGCTCTGCGGGCGTTTTCGAAGAATTCTTCAGGGGCATTTTTTCCGATATGGAGGTACGCCGCACCGGTAAGTGCGGGCAGGGTTTTGTGGGCGCTGTCGCAGCAGAGATCTGCCCCGAGCGTCAGCGGGTGGCGATCCTCCGGGAGAAAGCGCAGATATGCGCCGTGGGCATTGTCCACCAGAAAGGGAATGCCGAAACGGTGTGCAGTCTCCGCAAGCTCCTTTATGGGAAGCTCGCCCCCCAGATAGTCCGGGGAGGTGACAAACACCGCCGCGGGGAGCGTTTCCATGGAGGAAAGCACCCTCTCCAGTCCCTTTGCCGTTACGGGACAGCGGCACAGGGAATAGGGGGGAGTTTCCGGCCAGAGCCAGCGGACATCGCAGTCCAGAAGGGCGCAGGCCTGCAGAAAGGTCTTGTGGGCATTTCGCGCTGCAAGGATCACGGGACGGTGAGACCTGTCCGTCCTGCAGAGCAGGGCGGTCATCACCATGGCGCGGATGCACTGGGAGGAACCCTCCGTGGAATAGAGGGTCGCCCCGGAACCGAAAAGCCCGGCGGCATTTTTCTCGCTTCGGGCAATGATGCCTTCCGCCTCATAGAGGGAGTCTGCGCCCCGGATCTCGGTGAGATCCAGCGCCTCGATGCCCAGCAGCGGCTGACCCTTGTGACCGGGCATGTGCAGCCGCACGGTGCCGCTTTCGGCATAGGCGGTGCAGAAATCGTAGATAGGGGTCTCCATCCCGGTCATTCCCCGAGAGATTTGGCTACCTGCAGCATGATGGCGCATTCCATCCGCTTGCGGAACAGGGTGCAGCCTGTCTCGTAAATGCCCTGAATGGTGCCGGTTGCGTGATAGGCATTGGCTGCGCAGCCGCCGGAGCAGTAAAGCTTTGCCCAGCAGGTCTGGCAGTCGGGTCTGGTGTAAGCATTGCAGGCACGGAAGTTTGCCTGCATATCGGGATTGGTGAGACCGTCCCAGATGTTGCCCAGCCTGAACTTTTCCTCGCCCACGAACTGGTGGCAGGGGTAAAGATCGCCCCAGGGGGTCACGGCCATGTATTCCGTGCCGCTGCCGCAGCCGGAGATGCGCTTATAGATGCAGGGGCCGTCGGTAAGATCCAGCATATAATGGTAGAAGGTGAAGGGTCTGCCTTCCTTTTCCCGCTGCAGCATCAGCTCCGCAAGGCGCTCATACTGCTCCAGTACCACGGGGATATCCTCCTCGGTGAGGGCTGCCTCATCTCCGGGGGCGGCAACCACAGGCTCCATGCTCAGCTCTGTGAAGCCAAGATCCAGCATGGCCTGAATGTCCTTCAGAAAGTCCGGGTTTGCGTGGGTAAAGGTGCCCCGCATATAGTAATTTTGATTCCCCCGTGCTTCCACGAGCTTCTGGAATTTGGGCACGATCCGCTCCCAGCTGCCGTTGCCGGCATAGTCCACACGGCAGCGGTCATGGATCTCCTTCCGGCCGTCAAGGGAAAGAACAACATTGCTCATCTCCCGGTTTGCAAAATCGATGACATCCTCGTCGATGAGCATTCCGTTTGTGGTAAGGGTGAAGCGGAAGTTCTTTCCTGCGGCTTTTTCGATGCTTCTGGCGTAGAGCACGAGCTCCTTCACCACATCCCAGTTCATGAGAGGCTCGCCGCCGAAGAAGTCCACCTCCAGATTGTGCCGCGTGCCGGAATGCTCCACAAGGAAGTCCAGCGCGCGCTTTCCCGTTTCCAGAGACATAACGGCGCGGTCGCCGTGATACTTGCCCTGACTTGCAAAGCAGTAGCCGCAGTTCAGGTTGCAGGTATGGGCAACATGGAGGCACAGAGCCTTGATGACACTGCCGCTGCGCTCCTTAAAGGTGTCGGAAAGCGGCTCGAAGGTGTCGGGGGTAAAGAGCTTCCCCGCCTTTTTCAGCTCCTCCACGTCTTCCAGACAAAGACGGATGTCCTCCTCGGTCACGTCTTCCCGGGAGGCGTATTTTTCCAGCATGAGAGAGGTGATCTCCTCTGCCGTATGGGTCTCATACAGGGCGATGATGTCGTAGGCGACCTCGTCCACCGCATGAACGGAACCGGAACAGGTGTCCAGCACGATGTTCCAGCCGCCGAGCTTATACTGATGCAGCATATATCTATACTCCTGTCATACAAAAAATGCCGCCCGCAGGCGGCATTTTTCTCAGTGTGAAATTACTTCTTGTTGCTTTCGCACTTCTGGTTTGCAATGCCGCAGCTGGTCTTGCAGGCAGACTGGCAGGAGGTCTGGCACTCGCCGCAGCCGCCGTTCTTGGCGCTCTGGCAAAGATTGCGGGTCTCCAGGGTCTTGATTCTCTTCATGGTTGGTTCCCCTTTCTCACTGCGCGCACAAGGCCGCAGCAAACTATATCACATTATCATATAGAAAGATAGCATATTTCCCGGCCATTGTCAAGAAATCCGTAGCGAAACTCATGCGTCCCGGGTAAGCTTTTTGATCCAGCGCCAGGTATTGACATAGATGGCGGCGGGGATGCACTTGAAGACCTGGTCGGCATTGAGGAAAATGACCACCACGACCGGGGAAAGCTCCCACACAAAGGCGGCCAGCAGGGACAGGGGGATCACGATGCCCCAGATGCTCACAAGGTCGAGGATCATGGTGTAGCGGGTATCGCCGCCGCCGCGGATGATGCCGGCGTTCACGGGCATCTGATAGCTCATGGTGCAGATGATGACGCACTGGATAAGGATAAAGGTCTCTGCCATGGCGCGGGTGGTTTCCGATACATTATAGAAAGAGAGCAGCGGCATACGGATGGCAAAAAGGGAGATGCCCAGAAGGATGCCGATGCCGATGAACAGAAGCTGCAGCGTGCGGGTATAGGACTTTACCTTGTCCATGTCCCCTGCGCCGATGGCCTTGCCCACGATGATGGAGCCTGCGGAGCAGGCGCCGACGGCAGCGGCCTTGAGAAGCAGGAAAATGGTGGAGGAGATGGAATAGGCGGCCATGGCGCCGTCCTCCAGATGACCGAGGATCATGGTCTGCAGGGCGTTGTTTGCACCCCAGAGGAAGGCGGTGATGAACATGGGGATGCCCACCTTGAGAAAGTCCTTCACAAGAGCGGTGTCAAAGTGCAGGTAATCCCGCAGCTTCATGCCGATGTGAGGATCTTTTTTGAAGACATACAGCGCCACAAGCACGCATTCCACGCACCGGGCGGTAAGCGTACCCACAGCGGCGCCCTGAACGCCAAGCTCGGGGGCACCGAAGCGGCCTGCAATGAGAAGGAAATTGATGCCGCAGTTGAGCACCAGTGCCACCACGGAGACCTGCAGGGCGATCTTCACTTTCTCGGCAATACGCACGGTGTTGAGGAAAATGGCGGTGATGGCAAAGGGGAAATAAGAAAAGCGCATGATCCTGAGATACCGCACACCCTCTTCGGCAATGGCTGCGTCATCCGTAAAGAGACCCAAAACCCCGTAAGGCATGAGGGACATAATGACAAACATCACTGCGGAAACCCCCAAAGCAAGCCGCATGGCAATGGAGGAGAGGCGGGGCACAACTTCTTTTGCACCCTTGCCCCAGTACTGGCTGCCCAGCACGATCATGATGCTGCCCACGGAATACACCATCTGCTGCAGCACGAACTGGATCTGGTTCACGGCGGCAACGCCTGCAAGGGAGGTTTCGGAGTAATTGCCCAGCATTACATTGTCCGCAAGGTTTACGCTGAGGATCACCGCCTGCTCCAGCATGAGCGTGACGGTCAGCTTCAGAAAGGAGCGGTAGAAGGATTTGTCTCTTGTCAGCATACTGCGCCTCATTTCCTTTTGATACTGGGATTATAGCACCGATGCCGTAAGGGATGCAATATGCCGCGGAGCGGGAAATAAAGCAAAGAAACAGTAAGAAAAATGTTGCTTTTTTGTGAACAAAGGCATACAATAGAAAAAAATCGATGAAGATCGACGGAGGTATTGGAATGAAAAAGAATGCTCGCAAAATCCTTTCACTGGCTCTTGCGCTGGTGATGATCCTGAGCATGTGCATGCTCAGCGGCTGCTCCGTGCTGGATATGATCTCCGGCTTCGGCAAGCACACTGTTGTCTTTAATCTGAACGGCGGAACGCTGGTTTCCGGTGAACTGGTTCAGGAAGTGAAAAACGGCGGCTCTGCTGTGCCTCCCGTTGCCGAAAACGGCAGAATGAACCTTTCCTGGGACAAGAGCTTTACCGATGTTAAGGAAGATATTACCGTAAACGCTGTTTGGGAAAATACGGCCATGACCTCCACAGAGGTCGCCGCTTACACCCAGGAGCGCACCGTTACTGTGTACTCCACGCACATTAACGGCTCTCAGGCTTCCGGCTCCGGCTTCTTCATCGATAATCAGGGCACCATGGTCACCAACTACCATGTCATTGAAGGCTCTGCGGCACTCTCCGTGCAGGTTCATGACGGCGGCACCTACGATGTGCTGCAGGTCGTTGACTTTAACCCCGTGCATGACCTTGCCATTCTGAAGGTGGACTATGTCAGCAACAATTACCTGACCCTTTGCCCCACTCCCGCACAGACCGGTGAAGTGGTTTACGCCGTGGGTTCCGCTCTGGGTACCCTCACCGGCACCTTCACCACCGGTACCATTTCCTCTACCTCCCGTACCATCGGCCTCATCGACTGCCTGCAGATGGATGCTGCCATTTCCCACGGCAACAGCGGCGGCCCGCTGGTGAACGAATACGGCGAAGTTCTCGGCGTCAACTCCTTCAGCTATGTGGACGGTGAGAGCCTGAACCTTGCCATCAAGGCGGATTACATCAACCAGATGGCCATGGATAAGAACTGGACCGTCAACGAGTATGAGGAGTGGTTCACCACTGAGTCCAACCGCTCCTGGAGTCCTCAGGACGGCGAGGGCAATTACTTCTTCTCCACCGTTAACACCTATCATGCCGTGACCGGTGCGGCCTGCCAGTTCTCCGTGGATGAGGACGGCTCCATGATCCCCGGCTACACCGATATGTGCGAGTATTACATCTACAATTACGATCTGGCGAATTACGATGCTTATGTGGCATACCTGAAGACCCAGGGCTTCGTGTTCGATTCCGATGAGGTCTTCGGCGGCGGTATTTCCTACTACTACGTCAACGAACTGAGCGGAATGATGATCGACCTCTTTGTCACGACCAATAACGAGAACCTCTGGATCTGGGCTTGGGATCTGGGGTAAAAACAGGCTGATATCCGTGCCGCGGCAGACAGCAGTCTGCCGCGGCTTTTTCATGAGATCGCAAACGCAGGAGCAACGAACATGAACGAAACAACACCCAAACAGCACCGCATCGGCGTGGTGCAGATGATCCTTACTGCGGTGCTCTGGAGCATTGCCGGCATTTTTATTAAGCAGATCCCCTGGAATGCGGTGGCCATCACCGGCTGGCGGGGACTGGTGGCTGCCCTTGTGGCGCTGGGCTATATGCTTGTGCGGCGGACGAAATTCCGCTTTACGGCAAAATCCTTCTTTGCGGGCTTCTTTCAGGCGGCCATGTCCTTCTGCTTTGTCATGGCGACGAAGCTTACCACCGCGGCAAATGCCATCGTGCTGCAGTATGTAAGTCCCGTGTTCCTTCTGGGGTTTTCCGTGCTGTTTTTCCGCAAAAAGCTCTATTTCCGGGATACGGCGGTCACGGCTGCCACGGTGCTGGGGGTCGCCCTTGCCTTTCTGGGGGAGCTTTCCGCAGACGGCATGGCAGGAAACTGCATCGCCCTCGGGGCAGGCGTTTTTACGGCCGGGATGTATCTTACCGCCTCCCGGTGTGAGGATAACGAGCGGATGAGCGGTGTTCTCATCGGGCATCTTCTGACTGCGGTGGTGGGTGTTACATATTCCTTCTTTACCGTGACGGAGGTGACCTTTCAGGCGGCGGCGTTCGTTGCCATTCTGGGCGTGTTTCAGCTGGGACTTCCCTTTGTGCTCTATGCTCTGGCGCAGAAGCACTGCACCGCGCTGGAATGCAATCTGCTGGGTACGGTGGAGCCGCTTTTGAACCCGGTTTGGGTATTCATTTTCGACGGGGAAGCGCCAAGCATCCTTGCCCTTGCGGGCATGGTGATTGTTATGGGCAGCGTGACCCTGTGGACCATCGCAAAGGCGAAAAAGCCTTTGCCGGATCAGGCATAAA
>JAFQKD010000090.1 GCA_017397075.1 Oscillospiraceae bacterium
ATCGCTTTGCAGGTGAATGGGCAGGAGATCACCTTTACCGTACCCTGCTGCGGGCAGTACACGCTGGAGCTTGACGGCTGGCACAATGCTCTGCACCTTTTTGTAAACCCCGTCACCGACTTCGGGGTGAAGAAGGATGACCCCAAGGTGCGGTACTATGCCCCGGGTGCGCATGACATCGGCAATCTGGAGCTGGAGGACGGGGAGACCCTGTTCGTTGACGGCGGCGCCGTGCTTTACGGCTCCGTTTCGGCCATCGGGAAGAAAAATGTCCGTATCGTCGGCTACGGCGTCATTGACGGCAGCCGGGAAAAGCGGACAAACGACACGGGACTCATTACCTGGGGGTTGGGGATGAACACGGATTTCCGGGACGAAGAGACTCTGCGGCAGTATCTTGCGGAGAAGAAGGTGCTCAACGGCTGTGTGCATCTCTATTCCTGTACGGACAGTGAGATCTGCGGCATCACCGCAAGAGACAGCTCCACCTTTGCCTATATTCTGGCAAACTGCGAAAACTGCGACTGCAGCTGGATCAAGACCATCGGTATGTGGCGCTACAACTCTGACGGCGTCGACCTCTTCAACAGCCGCTATATCCGCATTGCCAACGGCTTTTTCCGGGATTTCGATGACTGCATCGTCATTAAGGGCATTGAAGGCTGGGACAGGGTGAACCAGCACCACATTTCCGTTACCCGCTGCACCGTCTGGTGCGATTGGGGACGGGGGCTGGAGCTTGGGGCGGAGACCAACGCCGACGAGTATTATGACATTTTGTGGGATGACTGCGACCTGATCCATGGAAGCCATATCCATATCGATCTGCATAATACAAGCCGGGCATGGATCCATGATATGCTGGTGCGGAACATCCGCTGCGAGTACAGCAGGTACGATTTGCCGCCTGTTTACCAGTATGACATGAACGCTCCATATCCCGGGGAAGGGCAGCCCTATGTGCCGGTGCTCATCGCATCCCCCATCTATGACGGTCCTTTTTCCGACAGCCACATCCTTGGGCGGACAAGCCGTGTGCGTTTTGAGGACATTCAGATTCTGGATGACGGCACGGGAGAGATGCCCGTAAGCGAATTTATCGGGCAGGACGAAGTCCACTGCAATAAGGAAATTGTCATAGAGAATGTAACGCGAAACGGACGCCGGCTTGCACCTGCGGAAGTGCCGCTGAAGCTTGGGGAATTCGACCGGGATATCACGGTGAAATGAATGAATGAACCCCCAACCCGTACTGAAGGGTTGGGGGTTCAAACTGTACGGAGATGATCCATAGGCTCCCTCCGGGAGGGAGCTGTCGCCGCAGGCGACTGAGGGAGAACGCGGATAGACCGATCCCGCAGGCTCCCTCCACCGCTAAAGCGGTCCCCCTCCCTCCCGGAGGGAGGCTTTGACAGCAGCATCGATATAGGCGCATACCCCGGGGAAATTTGTGGTGATCTGTCGGTTGGAAAACCGAAGAATCGTTAAATCATAGCCCTTAAGTATTTCGGTACGGAAAGCATCGTTCCGAGCACCCTCGGGAGTATAATGCTGTGAGCCGTCGATCTCAATGATCAGCTTTGCTTTATGACAATAGAAATCAGCGATGAAGTTATCGATGGCTTTCTGACGCTGAAATCGGACAGGGTATTTGGAGAGAAAATCGTACCATAAGTGGTTTTCCTGGACAGTTGCATGCTTGCGCAGATTTCTGGCAAGAGGAATGTTCTTTTTGTTGTAATCCAATGACATAAGATCTCCTCCCTGTTCGCATTTTAACGGAAAGCTACAGGAAAAGCAATGCCGATTAACGGAGGACTTACCGTTTGCCCCGCTTTTTGCGGTCGGCTTCGATGGGGGCCTGCCAGTCGCAGGGAAGGGATGCGCAGGCGCGGAGATGGGCCACTGCATCCCCCACCACCTCGTAATTCAGCCTTGTGCCGGCGCCGTCGCAGTTGTAGGTCACGGCGCGGTCACGTTCGATGCCGAAGTGCCGCGCGGTTTCCACTGCGTCCATGTTTGCGCCGAGGAACAGAAATTCCCAGCCGTACTTCGTTTTTTCCAGCTCGATCATTTCCCGAACCTTTTCGGCGGTAAAATGATGGCTGGAATTTTCCATGCCGTCGGTGGTGATGACGAAGAGGGTGCGCTCCGGCACATCCTCCGCTCTTGCGTATTTGTGGATGTGGGCGATGTGGCGGATGGCGCCGCCAACGGCATCCAAAAGCGCCGTGCTGCCGCGAGGCTCGTAATCCTTTTCGGTGAGAGGCGCCACATGGCGGATGTCCGCCCGGTCATGGATGACCAGCGTTTCATGGTCGAACAGCACGGTAGAGACGTAAGCCTCTCCCTCTGCATGCTTCTGCTTTTCCAGCATGGCGTTGAAGCCGCCGATGGTGTCCCGCTCCAGACCGGACATGGAGCCGCTGCGGTCCAGAATAAATACAAGTTCCGTAAGTCCCTTTTTCATGGTGATGACCTCCTGTGTTGTTTGTTGAGTCTATTATAGGCGGTCGGAAAATGAAAAAGGTCGCATGGTATGCGACCTTTTGAATATTTTTTCTTTTTATGCGATAACACCGCCGAGCAGGGGCTGGTCGTAGAAAAACAGGGCTTCGTTGATCTCGAACACGTTGTAGATTCCGCGGGTAATAAAGTATTCCACGATCACATCGAATTTTTCGCTTCGGCTGAGCGCAAAGCCTGCCTTCTGCAGAAGCTCCCGCGTCTCCGGGAGAGAGAGCTCCAAGGCTACGGCAAGAGCAAGGGCGGTGGGCTTTTTCGGTTTGTAGTGGATGTCCCCCTTGATTTTGGAGAACAGCTTCTTGTCCAGATTTGCTTTCTTGTAGCAATCGGCATTTTTCATGCCCTTTTCCGCGATTTTCCGCAGCACCATCTGGGAAAAGCTTTCGTCAAGCTGCTCAAGCACCTCGTCCAGCGGTGCGCAGCATTCCATGGGCGGTTGGGGAATTGGGGAAAGGTATTTTTTCCCTCTAGCCTGCGGCATCGGCGCAGCATCGCAGATGGCATCCGCTTCGGCAAAAAAGCGATTGCGTGTGTCACGGTGAAGGTCGGCATAGTGATCGTCAATGTACTGCTTTACGCCGGGGAAAAGCTTTTCTCCCGCGGCAAAGCTCTCTTTTCCGAAGAGCACCAGAAGGACTTCCGGATCCTCTTCCTGCTCCAGAAGAAAGGCGGAGATGGCGTTTACTGCTGCTTTCAGCGCAAGCCCCTGAGGATAACCGAAGATCCCGGCAGAGATCAGCGGAAAGGCGATGCGCTTAGCGCCGTGAGACACGGCGAGGGTGAGGGAATTTCTGTAACAGGCGGTGAGGACGGCCTCTTCTCCCTGATTTCCGCCATGCCAGACGGGACCCACCGTGTGGATCACATACTTTGCGGGAAGCGCGTATCCCTTGGTGATCTTTGCATCACCCGGGGCACAGAAGCCGATGCCGGCACACTCCTCCGCAAGAGCGGGACCGGCCGCCTTGTGAATGGCACCGCAGACACCGCCGCCGGGAAGAAGACGGCTGTTTGCCGCGTTCACAATAGCGTCGGCGCAGATATGGGTAATGTCGTTCCTGACGATTTGGATAGGCATGGCGGCTCCTTTCCGGTTGAAAGAACCGGCACGGTATGATATCATGATGATAGCCCATGAAAGCAAATCTCGCAAGAGGTGTTTTGCGGAAAGGATGATCCGAATGAAAAAAAGTATTCCCAACCGGTTTTTCTGGTCATGGGATCACAGTACAAACTGGAACCTCCATGCTTACGGCGCACAAAACTGCGGTGTATCCAACGCCTATGCCAAGGCACCGGAAATGTTCCTGCGAGATTATATGCGGGTGGTGGATTTTGCCGCGGAGCACAAAATCAATGCCGTGGGCGTCGTTGGCCTTCTGCGGGAAAAGCACGGCGGTGTGGAAGACGCAAGACGGCTGTGTGCCTACGCCCGGGAAAAGGACGTCCGCATTTATATGATCGCCGGACTTTTTGCCTATGGCGGCATTTTTTACGAGGGAGACCATCCGTACTCTCTGCGGAAGTTTTTTGAGAAGAATCCCCGGTGTATGGCACAGCTGGAGGACGGCTCCCCTTTCATCATGAAGTACGACAATAAATACGGATACCGCCCCGATCCACAGGGCTGTCCCTCCGATCCGCAGCTGCATGATTATGTGGTGGAGTCTCTGGACTGGCTCTTCCGGGCTCTTCCGGAGCTTGGGGGCATCCAGATCGAGGCGGGGGACAACGGTGTTTGCCAGTGTCCCCGGTGCAGAGCAAGACGGGGAGCGGGAGACGGCTATATTTCCGCCGCGGATATGGCGGGCATCTATCCCGACGCAGTGGATGCCATTTTCCGCAATGCCCCGGATGCTCTTGTGATTTGTGAAGCCTACGGGCATTTCAAGGATGAGGCCTATGATATTTTCCGTACCGAAACGCCTTCCGAGGATGTGAAAAAGCTGATCGGGATGCCGGAAAAGGTGTTCTGGCAGTGGGCCTGCGACAAGCGGCTTGCGGAAGGCACATGGGAAGTGGGGGACAGCATGATAAAACCCTTCCAAAAATTCGGCCATGTGATGCGCGCCCATTCCGGAAGCCAGTGGCGTGGCGGCCCAAGAGCAGGTTTTGCGGTGGAAAAAATCCGGCAGCAGTGCCTCCTCAGCTGTGAATCGGGGCTTAACGGTGTTTCCATTTTCGGAGAATACGCGCCGTTTCACACCAACGCGGAATTCAATTACCTTGCGCTGGAGTATTTTGCCGATGACCCCCATGCGTCCCGGGAGGATTACCTCCGGGATGTGATGGCGCCGAGGCTTGGCGGTGAGGACAAGGCAGCGTTTTATTACGACGCAGCCTATGCCATCTCCACACCGGAGAAAATTCCCGCCATCGCAACGGATATTGCCAAAATCACTTCCGGCATTACAGACTATGAGACCTTGCGCCGCTGGCAGTATCTTGCCTCCTATCTCAACGGCTTTTGCTGGGAAGCAAATCAGCCCCACGGCACGGGAAAAGGCTGGTAAACACAAAATCCCCGGAATGCATGGCATTCCGGGGATTTTTGATGAAATCAGTCCTTAAACGGGCAGAACTTCTGATCCTCTTCCAGCTGCAAAAGATCCACCCAGCGGTTAAACCGGGCAATGCAGGTATCGAACCCTGCGGGATGATGGGCGTCGGAGCCGAAGTAGAAGTGGCAGCCGCATTCGACGGCAAGCTTCAGCACCCGAAGAATGCGCGCAAACTGCTCGTCGGTGTAGCACTTGGGGTCTTCGTTGATCTCCACACCCATGCCCAGCTTTTCCGTGCGGGAGAAATAGGCCTTGTACTCGTCATCGGTGATGCTGTCCCAAAGCTTAACGCAGCGGTCACGGCTGGTGGCGGCAAGATCGCAGGTGATATGGGCAAGACCCATCTTGTGATAGGGCAGACCGCTTTCCAGAATCACGTTCCAGCGGTGGAGGAAAAGCTTTTTGCGCTGCTCCAGCTCTTCCTTTTCGCTGAGATTTGTGGGCAGACCGATGATGTGCATATGGGTGTTGGGCACAACGATGAAGTCCAGCTTTTCGGCGGTTTCCTTCGTGATGCCGATGACATGGTGTTCGTCCATGTCGGCTTCCACACCGAAGTGGAAGCGGGTGCCCTCTGCCTGAGGCAGGGGGAGATTCTGAGAGACCTGCTCCAGATCGCCCCAGCGGAAACGGGTGGGTGCATCGGAGGAGTGGAAATCCCCGCCGGGAACGGCTTTGTCCCAGAAATGGTCGGTGATGCAGATATGCTTCAGCTTGTTTTCCACACCGTAGCGCAGAATGCGCTCCACATTCTGCTCCGGATCGTTGGAGCAGGCGGAAAGATGGCTGTGCATATGGATATCGTGGTCAATGACGTAGCGCATGGGAAGTCCTCCTGAATATTATGTATTTTGCGTCAGGGAAACCGGAAGGTCGGTTTCCTCAAAGGACAGAACCGGGAAAGAGGCAACGGTGTCACCGTGGAAGTAATCCACAATGCGCACCTCGTTTTGCCAAAGCTCGGCGGCATATCCGCGCCCTTTTTCAAAGCCGAACACGGCGCAGAGCTGCTCATTGTGATCTTTTTCCCCGGAAAGCACACAAAATACGGTTTTGCCGTGAGCGTTTCGGAAAAGCAGCTTTTTGTTCATGACATTACATGGGAGGCTGCTGATTGGGGTTCTGCCGGGGAGCGGGATAGGGCGGCTGCTGGGGAGCAGCGTAGGTGTATCCCATGGGAGGATACAGGGGAGCTTCCGTGGGGGCAAGCTTCTTGTGGGCAATGCTCATGCCGCAGACCACAAGCGCCAGCATCCGCGCGGTAGTTGCGGGGGAAGCGGCGAAATTGATCAGACCGTTGATGGCGGAAAGGGAGTACATATAGTCAACGCCCCTGGTGCCGAGCATGGTCATCTGCGTGGAGGAGGCGATGCCGGAAACAAAGGGGATCACGGCAACGGCAAGCACGATAAGCAGGATCTCCGCCCAGATGCCGATGTTTTTATTTGCGCCGCAAAGCAGCACAAAGAGGGAAACGATGACGGCACCGATGATACTGAGCAGGGAGGAAATGGGGAGAACGAAGAGTATTTCCTGACCGTAACCCATCGCAGGCCCGAGAAGGTTGCGCAGAAGCAGCACAGCAATAAAGGAGATCAGGGAGAGAATGGAGAAAACCAGTGCGATAATGGAGATGGTGCGGACAGCTTTTTTCATAACAATTCTCCTTTCGGAAATTAAATCTCAGCGGTGATATGCCGGGCGATTTTGGAAAGGGTTACCCCGGCTTCCTCAAAAAGTCCGTCGGGAAGCGTTTTCGGGGGATTGACCTCCAGAAGGAACACGCCGTCGTATTCGATGTCTTTCAGCGCCTTCGCAAAAGAGGGCCAGTCGAGACGGCCGAACATGGGGAACAGATGCAGATCCCGGTTCTGCTTGTTGTCGTGGATATGGGTCACGCGGATATATTTGCCAAGCCTGTGGGTCTCTTCGGCGAGGTCAAGATCGTCGAAGACGGAAACATGACCCGTGTCGAGGCAGATCCGGAACAGGGGATCGTTGATCTCCTCAACAAGCTTCAAAATCATTTCGGGCTTTGCCAAAGAGAAATCCAGCATGGGCATGTTTTCCAGACAGATGGTGATGCCGTATTTTTTGGCTTCCTCAAGAAGCTCACGCATGAAGACAACGTTCAATTCCCAGGTCTTTTCCGCATCGGGAGTTCCCGCTTCTTCCACGCCAAAGGGCATGATGGGATGCACCACCCAGTTTTCACTGCCCAGTACGGCGGCAATGCGGATGGATTTTTTCATCTTTTCCATGCGCTCTGCCCGGTCCTCTTCGGTGAAGTCCCGGCAGGGCCAGCGCCATGGGCCGTGGACCTGATCGATCAGGATCCCCGCTTCGGCTGCCAGTGCTTTTTCCTTCAGAAGAATAGCCTCCACTTCTTCAAAGGGCAGGGTGTAAAGCTCAGTATCGGTATCGGCAGAATTAAAGTCGGAGGCGGCGTAACCGAGAGCGGCAAGCTTTTTGTAGACGTTTTCACCGAAACGCCCGTAGGAGCCTTTGTTCAGGCTGTCAGATTCAATTCCGAGACGCATCATGATCCCTCCTGCATGGTTTTATAGATGTATCCTATCACAAAGGGGGAAAAATAGCAATTACACAAGGTCACACAAAGAGATTTTGCGGATCCGCAGACGGTTGAGACAGCCGCCGTCCTCTCTCTTCCCCGCGCAGTAGGCAAGGAGCACCGCATCCTTCGTGGGATGGATGGCGGTATAGCAGTAGCCTGCGTCCTCGCTGCCGTCCTCCAGATAAAATTCCTTTGTCCAGCCCGCACCTTCATCGGAGGAGAGCGCGCAGACAAGGGGCGTTCTGCCGCCCCAGCCGCCGTCGCCGGAAAGATCCCGTCCCTGATACACCGGGGTGGGGTTCCATACGGCAAGTAGCCTGCCGTCATAAAGCCGCTTTACGGAAAGGGGAGAGCAGGGAGAGGTAAAGCGGGAGGGGGCGGGGTCTGTCCAGTGCTCGCCGTTATCAAAGGAAAAGCTCTGGTACTGAAGACCGATATCCGTGCGGAAATATGCCCAGATCGTGCCGCTTTTCAGCTGAATGCAGCCGGGTTCCTGCAATCCGCTTCCCAGTTTGTTGGAGGGCGGGAACACGCAGTCTGCGGCTTCCCTCCATGTTTTTCCGTCATCGTCGGAATAAAAGAAGTATGCCGTGCCGCGGCCGTCAAACTCCACAGCTGCAAGCTCGCTGCCCCGGGCAGTGGTGTTGTTCTTCGCCATGGCTTCAAAGTCCATGCCCCGCTTCATCCTGTGCATTGCCGTGGGGACGATGAGCCGCCCTGTGTCGGTGCGGATGATGCGGTCATTGTTCGTCACATAGTACCCCCGGGCGGGGATCATGCACACCGGCTTTTCCGACCAGGTCTCCCCCTCATCATAGGAGAGAAGCAGATGGCTTCTGGTATCGTGCCAGCCCATTTTGAAGATAAAGGAGAGGCCGACAGCCCCGTCCTGCATTCGCAGAAGGGAGACGGACATGAGATTTCTTGCGCCGAACTGCTCACGGGTAAAGAGAATGCGGTCCTCGTCCGTCCATGTTTCTCCGCCGTCGGTGGAATATCTTGCGGCGATGCAGCAGGGGGCATCGTCCTCCCCGCAGTCGCCGAGGAATTTGCTGTAGACAAAGAGGATGCGCCCATCCGTAAGGTCAAGAAACGCGCCTTCACTGTTGCGGGGGTTATTTTCCCCGGGCGCGAGCTCCAGAACGGGTTTACCGATGACAGCCATGTGATTTTCCTCCTCTGTTTTTTCTGTATCGTAGCACAGCGCGGGGAAAACGGCAAGAAAAACCTGCCGGGAAAATACCCGGCAGGTTTTAAATCAGGTGTTCCGCCCCGGTTGGGACGAAAATATGCGGTACATTAAAAATCCAACGGTCACTGCAAGGGGCTTTGTGAAGCCCTGCATGGCAGTCCGGGTAAAGTATCCGGTCAAAAGTGAACCTATGCAGAGATATGTAATGGCCAGAATGGCGACGGAGCGAAGAAGCAGCACTACCCGTGGGTTTGCCTTTTTGGCAGGCGAGGCCTCATAGGCCCATAACAGGGCTAACGCCAAAAAATGCAGAAACTGCATGGAATACCGAAGCGACATGTTATAACTCTGGGATAGCCACGGGAATGCCTCTGTGAGCCATACGGCAAACAGGGTGAAAAAGAAGCAAAACAGAAGATACAGACCGTACAATACCGTGTGGATGCTGAAAAATCTGCGCATGGGATCACCTCCTGTCACGTGATGCGCAAATGCACAAAGTCGTTCCCGGAACAGGAACGCCTTCTCTTGCCATATTTCGGGACTTTATGGGTTCTGCCGCGTAAAGTTCCTGTTATTCACAGTATAGCAGAAATTCCGGAACAAATCCATTGGCATGTTGCAAAAAAACGGTGCAGGTTTTTGTGGAATATCACAAATTCGGCATTTGGTATTTGTTCGCTGGGGACAATTTGAAAACTGTCCGTCAACCAATTCCTGCAAGGTTCCTTTGTGTAAAAATATATCTTTCTTGTGGTCAGTGGAAATACACCGTGGATCTCCGATTTGGTCAGGATTCCTTCTTCAGCACCGCAAGACCTCCTGCGGGAATGGGGAGCACATTCACACCGGAAAGGGACATGTCCGCATCGGAGACGGTCTCACCGCAGCAGTTCAAAATGGTGACATGATATGCACCGCAGAGCTCGCAGAGTACGCGGTCACACTCCGTGCC
>JAFQKD010000091.1 GCA_017397075.1 Oscillospiraceae bacterium
GTGGGAAGCCAGAGCACGAGCAGAAACATGGATAACGCTGGGCAGCAGCTCACCGGCCATCTTGTACATATTGAGGATCATCAGCAGCAGACCCTGAGATGCGGTATAGGTGGTGGTGAGGGCGCCTGCGTTCAGGGAACCGTGCACAGCACCGGCAGCGCCGGCCTCAGACTCCAGCTCCATGACCTTGACGGTGGTGCCGAACACATTCTTCCGACCGGCAGCAGCCCACTGATCCACGTAGTCAGCCATGGGGCTGGACGGGGTAATGGGGTAGATGGTAGCCACTTCGGTGAACGCATAGGACACGTGGGCGGCAGCGGTATTGCCGTCCATGGACTTCAGCTTTCTTGCCATTTACATTACCAACCTTTCTGGTGTAATACAAATAATAGGGTAAGCACGAACGGTATAAGTATAACACTTTCCTTTCAACCTGTAAACAGCAAACCGAAGAAAAAACGTCGCACTCTGCCGTTTTTTCTTGGAATGATTGACTTTCCCTCCCATGAGCCGTATAATTTTCCAATAGGAAGGAGCGGATTTTGTGCATCTTTATCTTGTGCGCCATGCAATGGCATCCCACAATGTTCCGGGCGATCCCTCCCCGGGCGTCTCCCTCAGCGCCGAAGCAGATGCATACCGCCTTTCACACGGAGACACTCCCCTTACGGCACAGGGCCTCCTGCAGGCAGAGCTTCTGGGAAAGCGGCTTGCGGACACCGCTTTTGATGCGGTGATCTCAAGTCCCCTTCTCCGTGCGGCTGCCACTGCCCATGCCGTTGTCCGGCATCAGAAGAGCGCCCTTTCCATTGAGCTTCTCCCCGACCTTGCGGAATGCTCCACCCATGATTACGCGGGAATACCCCACGAGCTGCTCTCCCGGATGTATCCCGGTGTTCTTCCCTGTGAAGAAACGCAGCCGACCGGCGCACCGGCGCTTTTTCCCGAGGAATCTCCCGAGGATATGCGGCGCCGCGCAGAGCGGGTGCGGGAGTATCTCCTGCACAGGTTCAATGCGGAAGACAGGGTACTTCTTGTTTCCCACGGTGCATTTCTGGGGGAATATCTCCTCCATGCGCTTCTGGACATCCCGGCATCTCCCCTGCGCTTTCAGCCGGGATTTGAAAACGCATCCCTGACAAAGCTTACCCTTGAAACGGGAAAACCGCCCCTCATGATGCTGCTTGATGATGTGAGCCATCTGGGAAAATACCGCTCAAGGGATCTTTTCCTGCTGGATATGGAAAACGTCGACACTTACACAGAACCGGTCATTTATCCCGGCAAATGATCTCTCAAAACAGGAGGTGCTTCCATGGTCTCGCATATCCGCTCTCTCGGTCTTGAGGGCATCCGCGGCTACGAGGTATCCGTGGAATGCGCCATCGCAGGCGGTCTGCCCGCCTTTGATATCGTGGGTCTCCCGGATGCCGCAGTGAAGGAATCCCGCAACCGGGTACAGGCAGCCGTCAAAAGCTGCAATGCACGCAATCCCCAGGGCAAAGTCACGGTGAATCTCGCCCCTGCCGATACCCGCAAGGTGGGTACGGTCTATGACCTTCCCATTCTTTTGGGTGTGCTTTCCGCCTCCGGTGCTATCCCTCCCCTGCCGCAAAACGCCGCTTTTGTGGGTGAGCTTTCCCTTTCCGGTGAGCTTCGTCCCGTGCGCGGCATGCTGTCCATGGCTATCGCTGCGGGGGAAAACGGCATTGAAGTCCTCTTTGTTCCCGAAGAAAACGCTCCGGAGGCAAGCTTTGCCGAGGGCGTGTGCATTTACGGTATAAAGACCGTGCCCCAGCTTCTTGCCCATCTCAGCGGTGAGGCGCCTCTCTCCCCGGCAGTCATGCCGGAGACCGCCCCGGACCCTTCCGCACTTTTGGATTTTGCGGACGTGAAGGGTCAGGAAAACGCAAAGCGTGCGCTGGAGATCGCCGCAGCCGGCGGTCATAACATTCTGCTCAAGGGACCTCCCGGTGCAGGCAAAAGCATGCTTGCAAAAAGGCTTCCCTCCATTCTCCCGGATATGACCCGGCAGGAGACGCTGGAATCCACCAAGATCCACTCCGTCATGGGCTATACGGACAGACGGCATCCCCTTCTCACCGCAAGACCCTTCCGCGCACCTCATCACACGGTATCTCCCGCCGCTATGGCAGGCGGCACCTCCAACCCCCGTCCCGGAGAGGTATCCCTTGCCCACAACGGCGTTCTCTTTCTGGACGAGCTTCCCGAGTTTTCTCCCGTGGTGCTGGAAACGCTCCGTCAGCCTTTGGAGGACGGTGTGGTCACCGTGTCGCGTGCGGCGGCATCGGCGACCTATCCCAGCAGATTTATGCTGGTATGTGCCATGAACCCCTGCAAATGCGGCTGGTACGGGGATAAAAGCGGAAGATGCACCTGCTCCGATCAGGCGGTAAAGCGGTATCAAAGCCGCATTTCCGGCCCCTTGCTGGACCGCATCGACCTGCTTGTGGAGGTTCCTGCGCTGGAGTTCGACGAGCTTCGCAGACCCTCCGGGGAGGCAGAACCCTCCGCTGTGATCCGCAGCCGCGTCACCGCCGCAAGAGCTGTGCAGCTCCGGCGGTTCAAGGGCACCCTGACCACCTGCAATGCTCACATGGATTCCCGGCAGATCAGCGACTTCTGCAAAACAGACGAAGCCGGCACCATACTTCTTCACAAGGCGTTCACCGCCATGGGACTTACCGCCAGATCCTATGACAGGATCCTTCGTGTGGCGAGGACCATTGCGGATCTTGACGGTTCGGAAGAGCTTAAACCCAAACATATTGCCGAAGCGGTGCAGTACCGCACGGCGGATTTTGCCTGAGGTGAGCTTCATGAGAATTCACGACGGACACATTCATGTGGATACCGACGCGGCGGAACACACCGCGAAAGCTGCCGCGGAAGGCGGTGCAGAAAGCTGGAGCGTGCTTTCCCTTGGGCAGTATCATGACGATCCCGCCCAGAACCTTGCCATGCTGCTTTGCAAGGCATACGCGCCGAAGCAGTGCTTTGCCTTCTGCAGTCTGGATCACCCGAAAAAAGGTGAACCTGCGGCAGACTATCTTGCGCAGCTGAAAATGTGGCTGGCAGCAGGCTTTGACGGGCTGAAGATCATTGAAACAAAGCCGAACTGCGCAAAAGAAACCGGTGTGCGCATGGACGACGAGGCGTTTGAACCCATGTTTGCCTACTGTGAGGAGCATCAGATCCCCATTCTCTGGCACAACGGAGACCCAGCCGATTTCTGGGACGAGGCGCTGAACACCCCCGAGCTTGCAGAAAAAGGCTGGGCCTATGGCGACAAAAGCTTCCTTCCCCTGAAGGAGCTGTACGCCATCGTGGAGCGGGTGCTTGACCGGCATCCAAAGCTGAATGTGACCTTCGCCCACTTCTACTTTGTTTCCGACGATCCTGCCCATGCGGCAAGGATGTTTGAGAAGTACCCGAATGTACGCTTCGATCTGACCCCCGGCACCGAAATGTACGAGGGGTTCACGCTGCGGCGGAGCTTCTTCCGTCCTTTCTTCGTGGAAAACTCCCACCGCATCCTGTACGGAACGGATACGGATGTGACCGCAGGCGGCACACCGGATTACACGCACTGCATCTACGAAGGTGTACAGCGCTTCCTCACCACAGGAGAGAGCTTTGAATTCTTCGGTCTGAATATCCACGGCTATGCCCTTCCCCGGCCTGTACTGGAGAATATTTTCCGCAATACCTTCGTAAGCTTTGCCGGTGAGACACCGAAGCCCATCTGCCGTGAGGCTGTACCTGAAGCCCTCAGGTATGTGCTTTCCCTTCCGGCAATGCAGAATGCAGAAAAACGCGCACAGGCCGAAGCGCTCTGCTCCAAAATTTGTTCCCGATAAAACATTTATTTCGATAAGGCGGTTATACCATGGCTGAAAAAACACCTGTCCGCGGACGGGACATTCTGCTCCTGAAAGAGGGAGAGATCGTCCTCAAGGGGCTCAACAAGCGCAATTTTGAACAGAAACTCATTTCCAACGTGATCCGGCAGATGAAGCCTTTCGGCGCATTCCGCATCTATGCTGCCCAGTCCACCGTGTATGTGGAGCCGAAAAACGACTTCTGCGATATGGACGGCGCCTTTGAGGCGGCAAAGACCGTCTTCGGTGTTGTGCAGGTCGCCCGTGCGGTAGCCTGCGACAAGGACAAGGATGTCATTTTCCAGACGGCAAAAAACTATCTTGGGGATGCCCTTTCTCAGGCCAAAAGCTTCAAGGTGGAATCCCGCAGAGCGGATAAGCAGTTCCCCCTGAATTCCATTCAGCTGAGCCAGTATGTGGGCGGTCTTCTTTCCGAAGAATATCCTCACGTGCCTGTGGATGTGCATGAGCCGGATTTCACCGTTTCGCTGGAGATCCGGGACTACGCTGCCTATGTCCACGGCAAGGCAGAGCCCGGTGCAGGCGGCATGCCTCTCGGCACAGGCGGAAGAGCCATCAGCCTTCTCTCCGGCGGTATCGACTCCCCTGTTTCCACGTATCTTGCGGCAAAGCGGGGCGTTTCCATTTTCCCGCTCCACTTTTTCTCCTTCCCCTACACCTCCGAGCTTGCCAAGGACAAGGTCATCGAGCTCGGCAAACAGCTTACCAAATACTGCGGCGGCATGACCCTGATGGTGATCCCCTTCACCCACATTCAGGAGGAGATCCGGGATAAGTGCCCAGAAGCCTATTTCACCGTCATCATGCGCCGGTTTATGATGCGTCTTGCCCGTAAGGCTGCCGATGCCAGAGAATGCGGCGGCATCGTCACCGGAGAAAGTCTCGGTCAGGTGGCAAGCCAGACCATGGAAGCCATGGGCGCAACGGAAGCCTGCGCAGGCATCCCCATCATCCGTCCCCTGATCTGCTCCGACAAGGAGGAGATCGTCCGCATTGCCAGAAAGATCGGCACCTTCGAGACCTCCATCCTCCCTTACGAGGATTGCTGCACCGTGTTCACCCCCCGTCACCCCAGAACAAAGCCGAAGATGGATGAGATCCTGGAAGCGGAAGCAAACCTTGATGTGGAGGCTCTTGTGGAAGAGGCCTTTGCAGGCATGGAAAAGATCCGTCTGGAATGATGGAAGAGCGTGTTGTGGCGCTTCTGAAGGAAGCGAAGATGACCCTTTCCGCCGCAGAATCCTGCACAGGCGGTCTTCTCTCCAAGCGAATCACCGATGTTTCCGGGGCATCCGCTGTGTTCCCCGGCGGAGCGGTGACCTATGCCATCGAGGCAAAGATCCGTATACTTGGCGTGGATGCGGAGCTTCTTGCCCAAAAGGGTGCTGTCTGCCCCGAGGTCGCGCGGCAGATGGCTTACGGCATCCGCCGTCTTCTGGGCACGGATATCGGCATCGGCATCACAGGGCTTGCAGGCCCCAACGGTGACGGAAGTGCCGCAAAAGTAGGCGATGTGTATATCGGCTTTGCCGCCCCCGAAGGCGCTTATGTGATGGAGCTTCACAGCCCCATCGGCCGGGATGCGGTACGCGCACTTGCCTGCGACAGAGCATTGGAGATCCTCTGCACCTATCTGCAGAACCGGGAAAGTTTTTTCCCAAACATGTGATTTCACATTCAGTTCGCATTGAGTACCCGAAAGGTTCATCCTTCGGAGGCATGATATCATTGAGTAATCCCCCGGAGGTTTTTCATGCAGTTTCTTCTTTATGTGCTCATCGGCTTTGCCGCCCAATGTATTGACGGTACACTGGGTATGGCATACGGGGTGAGCTGCCGAACATTTCTCAAAACTGTGGCAGGTGTTCCCTCCGCTCTGGCAAGCGCGGTTGTCCACTGTTCCGAGATCCCTACCACGCTGGTTTCCGGAATTGCTCACATCAGGCTCAAAAATGTAGCCAAGGATCTTCTCTGGAAGATCGCCATTCCCGGTGTCATCGGCGGCATTCTTGGCGCATGGTTCCTTTCCAACATTGGGGATGCGCTGGAGCCCTTTATTGATCTGTATCTCATCGTCATGGGCTGCATCATCATCTCCAAGGTGTTCCGCCCCGGCCCCAAGGAACCCCGGAAAGTGGGAAGCTATGTGTATCCCCTTGGCTTTGCCGGAGGTTTTCTGGATGCAACAGGCGGCGGCGGATGGGGTCCCGTGGTGACAAGCACCATGCTTGCTTCCGACCACGATGTAAAAAAGACCATCGGCACGGTAAACACGGCGGAATTCCTTGTCACCGTGGCGGAGACCACTACCTTTATGGCCTTTGTCAGCGACTTCACCCAGTACTGGCAGATCATTCTCGGTCTTGTGGCAGGTGGCGTTATTGCCGCTCCCTTTGCCGCATGGCTCACGAAAAAGCTCCCCATAAAGCCTCTTCTGGGCATTGTAGGAAGCGTCATTGTGATCCTGAATGTGTGGAATCTGATCCACTGGTTTATCGGTTAAACAAATACAGAAACGCCGGATACTTTCGTATCCGGCGTTTCCGCATTTGTAAGGGGGAGGGAAAGCCGGCGCGGCAAAAAAGAGTGAGGAGAGAAAAACCGCGCCGGCTGTGGTATCGGTTTATGTTCACAGTATACTGCAGACGCCGGGAAGTTGTGTGAATAATCCGTATCAAAATTGTTAATTCTCAGGCAAGGGTCAGGGTAAAAACAAATCTCGTCACACGATTCTCACTGGTAACGTAAATATCTTCCCCGTGGTTTTCCAGAATCGTCCGTACAATGTAAAGTCCAAGTCCTACACCGTCCGGATCTTTGCTTCGGGAGCGGTCTTCCTTATGGAAGCGGTCAAAAATCAGCGGCAGCTCCTCAGCCTCGATCGTGGTACCTGTGTTCTCCACAGATACATAGACCTTCTTCTCCTGCTTGAAGAGCTGAATCCGCAAAACCGTACCTTCATCGGCAAACTTCACCGCGTTATCCAGCAAATTATATACCACCTGAGTTATGGAATCCTGCTCTCCGCGGACAATGAGCCTGTCTTCGGGAAGCTGGGCATCCACATCCAGATTTCTGGCGTTGATCTTTTGTTCAAGCCCAAGAAGGGTCATGCCCACGACTTCCGTGATGTCAAAGCTTTTCTGCAGCACCTGAGCCTTGTCCACTGCCTGAAGCCTGCTTGTCTCCAGCATATTCCGCACAAGGCGGCTCAGCCGCTTTGTTTCCGACGAAATGGTGGAAAGGTACTTATCCTGCTGCTCGGGAGGGATCGTTCCGTCAAGGATCCCGTCGGCAAAACCCGTGATGGTGGTCATGGGGGTTTTCAGCTCGTGAGATACATTGGCAATGAATTCCCGCCGCTGCTTTTCCTGATTTTCGATGGACTCCGCCATGGTATTGAAGGCTTCCGCAAGCTCGTGGATCTCATCCCGCCGTTCGGGAAGACGCACCCGTGCAGCATAGTCGCCGCCTGCAAATTTATGGGCGGCAGCCGCGATCTCGTTGATGGGCTGGGTCATCCGTTCAATGGTGACCACAGAGATCACAAAGGCAATGAGGATCACGCAGATTGCCGTGGTGATGAAGATGGAGGCAAACTGCCGCCAGATCTCCGCCATGGAGGCAGGATCACAGGAAACCAGAACATAACAGGCGCCGAAATCCTCACGGACGGAGACCGCAGTCTCGGCCACCACGTACTGCTCCTGCTGGTAAATTCCGCCAAGGGTGGAAAGCTCCGTATGCTCCCCTCTCTGCATCAGGGAGATCAGCACATGCTCCGGCAAAGACTTTCCCAGATGTCCGCAGATAAACTGCTGGTCGGAGCAGGCAATGACCGTTCCGTCCTCCGCGCAGACCATGATCTGAAACCCGGAGGTATTGGAAAGGCTGGAAATCGGCATGCGCAGATCCACTTCATTGAAATCCGCGTCTGCGCTGTATGCACGGACAATACGGCAGGTCTCCCCCGCAGCGGAGCGCATGGCTTCCCGCTTCTCCGTCATGGCATACCTGTAGCTGAAGCCGACAAAGGCGGTCCCCAACAGCACAAAGCTCACAAGCAGGATCAGCATGATGGTAAGAAAGTGCTTGAAGCTAAGGCTGTGATACCGGTTCATCCGCCTGTTTTCGGCGTTACTTTCCTTCTGTGAGTTCAAACTTGTACCCCACACCCCACACAGTTTTCAGCGACCACTTGTCGCTCACATTTTCAAGCTTTTCCCGCAGACGCTTGATGTGTACATCCACTGTGCGGGAATCCCCGAAATAATCAAACCCCCAGACTTCATCCAGAAGCTGATTTCTGGTGTACACACGATTTGGCGTGGAAGCCAGATGGAAGAGAAGCTCCATTTCCTTGGGCGGAGCATCCACCTTCTTCCCGTCAACCACAAGCTCAAAGGCATCCATATTGATGATGAGCTTATCAAACTCCAGCTTCTTTTCCGCCGGCTCTTCATCCCCGTAACGGCGGAGAACCGCACGGATCCGCGCAAGAAGCTCCTTGATCTCAAAGGGCTTTACCATATAGTCATCCGCCCCCATCTCAAGCCCTGTTACCTTATCAAAGGTCTCTCCCTTGGCGGTAAGCATGATGATGGGTGTCTTTGAACTGCTGCGGATCTCCCTGCAGACTTCCCAGCCGTCCATCACAGGCAGCATAATGTCCAGCAGCACAAGATCCGGAGCAAAGGCTTCAAACTCCGTGATCCCCTTTCCGCCATCCTGAGCAAGCGAAACCTCAAACCCTGCCTTCGTCAGATACAGCCTCAAAAGCTCGGAAATATTTTTATCGTCCTCAATGACCAAAATTTTCTTTGCCAAAGGACACAACCTCCTTCTGTGTGATTTGCAGTTTTATTATACCGTATTCTGTCCTGAACTGGGGTGAATTTTTTGTGAATTTGCCCCGAATACATTTGCAATTCCACGGTGTTTAATATATCATACTTCATGAGGTGATCTCATGAAAGAAGAAATCTATCTTGTTGAAGGTATGACCTGCGCCGCCTGCTCCGGCTCTGTTGAGCGTGTCACGCGGAAGATGGACGGCGTTGAGCGCAGCGATGTAAATCTTGTCACAAAGCAGATGACCATATGTTATGATGAGTCAAAGGTCACCCCCGAGGCCATCATGAAAAAGGTGGAGCGCGCAGGATTTCAGGCATCTCTCTGGAATCCGGATGCCGCAAAAAAAGAGGAAAAGGAAACTGTCGGCAGAAAAACCGTCATCTTCTCCCTCCTGCTTTCCGCACTTCTCATGTATATTTCCATGGGGCAGATGATGAAAACGCCCCTTCCCGTGCCGCATTTTCTGGATATTCACGCAAATCCGGCGGGGCTTGCGCTGACGGAATTCCTCCTCACCTTTGCGGTGATCATACTCGGCCGCGACTTTTTCCTGCGGGGCTTCAAGGCGCTGAAATCCAAAAGTCCTACCATGGACACCCTTGTTGCCATCGGCAGCGGCTGCTCGTTTATTTACAGCGTCATCATTACCGCCCTCATCGTCCGCGGCAGGGGCAGCGCCCACGACCTGTACTACGAATCCTCCGCCATGGTGATCGCCCTTGTGATGCTGGGAAAGTTTCTGGAAGCCGGAAGCCAGAAAAAGACCCGCGGCGCCATTGAAGCGCTTATGGCGCTTACGCCGGAGACTGCCCTTGTGCTGCAGGATGGAGAAGCCAGAGAGGTCCCCGTTGCCATGTTGAAGCACGGAGATCTGCTGCTTGTAAAATCCGGGGCGCGTTTTCCTGCCGACGGCATCATCACAGAGGGTTCCTGCTCCGTAAACGAGTCCATGCTCACCGGGGAAAGCCTCCCGGTGGAAAAATCCGTGGGCGACAGAGTCACGGGAGGCAGTGTAAGCGTAAGCGGCGCTGTTACCGTGCAGGCTGACCGTGTGGGAAAAGACACCACCGTAAGTCAGATCGTCCGTCTTGTGGAAGAAGCACAGGGCAAAAAAGCGCCTGTCTCCCGCCTTGCGGACAAGATCTCTGCTGTGTTCGTTCCCGCCGTCATCGCAATTGCCCTTGTGGCCTCTGTGGTCTGGTCAATCGCCGGGCAGGATATCGGCTTTGTGCTCCGAATATTTACAAGCATCCTCGTCATTGCCTGTCCCTGTGCGCTTGGTCTTGCAACACCTACCGCCATTCTGGTGGGTACGGGTCTCGGTGCATCAAACGGCATTCTCATCCGCAGCGGCGAATGCCTTGAGACCGCGTCCTCTGTTGACACCGTGGTCTTCGACAAGACCGGCACCATCACAACGGGTGTTCCCGTACTTACAGGCATGTACCCCTGCGGGGACACGGATCGCGGCAGGCTTCTCGCTCTTGCCGCGGCAGCAGAGGAAAGAAGCGAGCACCCTCTTGCAAAGGCTGTGCTTGCCGCCGCAGAGGGCATGGAGCTTCCCGCGCTTTCCGATTTTGCGCCTTTGACCGGTCTCGGCGTTGAGGCAAAGCTTCCCGGGGGCGGAATGCTTCTTGTGGGCAACGCCCGGCTCATGCGGGAGCGTGGCATTGACCTTTCCTGCGGCAGTGCCACCATGGAGGAAGCCGGAAGCAAGGGAGAAACTGCCATCTGTGTTGCCGCAGAGGGAAAGCTTCTCGGCATTCTCACCGCAGCGGACAGCATCCGTCCCACAGCAAAGGAGGCCGTCTCGCAGCTTCGCGCCATGGGCAAGGACGTGGTGCTTCTCACCGGAGACAGCAAGGCCGCCGCAGAGCACACCGCAAAGCTCGCCGGCATTGACACCGTTTTTGCCGGGGTACTTCCCCACCAGAAGGCGGATACCGTCCGCACGCTGCAGGAGGGCGGCAAAACCGTGATGATGGTTGGCGACGGGGTAAACGATGCCCCGGCGCTTACTCAGGCAAATGTGGGTGTGGCCATGGGAGGCGGCAGCGATATTGCCGTGGAAAGCGGAGATATCGTCCTCATGCACGCAGATCCCGTTTCCGCCGCAAAAGCCATCCGCCTGAGCAAACACACCATGCGCCATATCCGCCAGAATCTTTTCTGGGCCTTCTGCTACAATACCATTACCATTCCTGTGGCTGCAGGCGTGCTCTACCCCTTCTTCGGCATCCTGCTCAACCCCATGATCGCCGGTTTCTGCATGTCTCTCAGCTCCATCTGTGTCGTACTCAACGCACTGCGTTTAAGGAGGAAAAAATTATGATCACTCTGTCCGTACCCGATATGCACTGCCCCAACTGCGTAAAGCGCATCCAGAAGTCCTTTGACGGCGAAGGGCTTAAATGCTCCATCGATCTGGATAAACGCACCGTTTCCGTAGAGGACGGCGATGTTACCGCCGCCATCGAGCTTCTGGATGATCTGGGCTTTGAAGCCAAGGCGTAAAGCTCCGCAAAAAATCAGCGTCATCGAACGATGACGCTGATTTTTTATGCCTTTTTCACCGGGATCCAAAGCTCACAGAACACCCCCGGCTCAGTTTTCTCTCTGTAAAGCTCAAAATCCGTAAGCTCTGTCTGCCGATACCCTGTCTGCGGGAGAAATTCCCGATAAAACCATTCCCAGATCCGGTCAATGCTCTTTCCGTCCTCACCGCGGCATTTGACCGCTGCATACGCGGACTCTTCCGTCTGCCAGATGCAGAATTCCTGACCTGCGGGGATCTCTGTCCGCCCATCTTCGATGCGCACACCGATACCGTAAACAAAGGTATCCGCACCGGGTTCCGCGGGACTGCAAAGGCCGTATAGATCCCGCTCTCTTGCGGAGCAAAGGCTCAGCATCATGTCGATACTGCCGTCCTTCCTGCATTCATCCCAGAATGCGGGTATGCTTCTGTCATCCCCGCTGCCTGCAGCGCTGCAGGGAAAAGCCTTTTTCCTTGCAAGAAAGGTTTGTCTCTCCTGTTTTACGATTCTGTAATCCATTGCTGTACCGCCTTCCAATGTGAATTTGAGCACAAGGGGGCTGAACAGGCGGAGCGACGCACCGCTTTGCTTTGCCTGTTTCGGCGTGATTCCATGAAAACGGGAAAAGGCTTTTGAAAAGCTTTCCGGCGTTTCATACCCATATTTCAGCGCCGCATCCAGAACCGTGATATCCGTATCCTGAAGCTCACACCCGGCAAGGGAAAGCCGTCTTCTGCGGATGTATTCCGCCGGGGTCAACCCAGCAAGCATGCTGAAGCTTCTGTGAAAGCTGTAGGCTGAGAGAAAAACGCTGCGCGCCGCGTCCTCATAATTCACATTTTCCAGCAAATGCGCTTCCATGTAATCCACCGCATCCTGCAGCTGCCTGATCCACTCCATTTTCCCGCCTCCCTGTGATGGCTTTATCATACAGCAGCGGGCAGCCTCCCGTCCTGTCCCGGTTTGCCCGGTTTTGTCAGAACAGGGAAAGCTGCCCGCTCTCTTCGGGAATTTCCCGCAAATAGGCAAATACATCCTCAAGCCTGTGCAGGACTCCGTGTTTTTCACATTCTGTGCGGAAAATCTCCATAAGACGGGGATTTTCCGGGCTGTCGCATTCATAGGCATTGCCAAAGGTGCGGATATACCGCTCCTTCATCCCCGGGAAATGGCGGTCAAGGGCGGCATAGAAATACTCTCTGTCCCCATCCCGAAGGGTCACGCCCATGCCCCAGGTGATGATGCCTTTCACCCCCGCATCAAAGCAGTACCGCAGAATGCCCCGCAGATTTTCCTCCGTATCATTGATAAACGGAAGAATGGGCGAAAGCCACACCACCGTGGGCACCCCCGCATCCCGAAAGGCGCAGAGGGTCTCGTATCTGCGCTTTGTTGTGCAGACATTGGGTTCCAGAATACGGCAGAGATCTTCGTCGTACGTGGTGAGGGTCATCTGCACCACGGCTTTGGCCGAGGTGTTTATCTCCCGGATCAGCTCCAGATCACGAAGTATACGGTCAGACTTGGTCTGGACGGCAAGTCCGAAACCGTAACGCCGGATGATCTCAAGACATCTTCGTGTAAGCTGCAGTTTCTCTTCGCAGTGCATATACGGGTCGCACATGGCGCCTGTGCCGATCATGCAGCGGCTGCGTTTTCGCCGCAGAGCATCCTCCAGAAGCTCAGGAGCGTTTTCCTTTACTTCAATATCCTCGAAGGCATGATCCATACCGTAGCAGTTGCTGCGGCTGTCGCAGTAGATACAGCCGTGGCTGCAGCCGCGGTATAGATTCATGCCGTTTGAGGCAGAAAGGATCCCTTTCGCTTTTACAAAATGCACCGCTCAGTACCTTCCGAATTCACGGACAGTTTCATACATGGCGGCAACATTCTCCGGCGGTGTGCAGGGCGCAAGATTGTTCCCCTCCCGCAGGATAAAACGCTTCGTGTGCGGCATGACCTCGCCAAGAATGCGCTTTGCCTCTGCGGATACGGCCTCCGCCGTGCCGCCCAGAAGAAGCGAAACACTGGGGCCGCCGTTTATGCATACATCGGGGCCAAGAGTTTTCTGCAGCTTCCCGAACTGCACGGGATACCCGGTATCAAACTGCATAACGCCGAGTTTTTCCTTCAGCATGGGAAAATGACGGGTGGAATCACCGCAAAGATGCATTCCCCGCCTCATCCCGGGAACACCCAGCGTATCAAACAGCTTCCTGTGGAGATGGAGCACCCGCTCCTCGTACATGGGGGTGGAAAGCAGAGCGCAGGAATCGTCTGCAACGCCAAAGGTCTCCGAACGCACAGGAAGTCCAAAGGCTTCGCGGACGGTTTTGATGCGGCAGATGATCCCCTCGGTGATGTATTCCAGAAGCTCATCCGCCCATTCGGGGTCGGCAAGCATCTCCGTAAGGAATTCCGCAGCTCCCATAAGGTTGCAGGCCACGGTCACAGGTCCGTCTGTTCCCGCGCCCAGAGGCGCAACGGAACGAATGGGGATCCCCCGATAGCCCTCTTTCCCAACCATAGAGGAAAGCTCCTCATGGAGGCGCAGGCAGCGGGCAAAAAAGGCGTTTTCCTTCTCCGGAAGTCCGTCAGCCATGCGCTTTTCCAGCTGCTCCCGGGTCATGGGGGCTGTGTTGGGGCAGCTTCCCTCGTGGTACACAATGGGACAGCCGAACCATGCCGCCTCATAGACATTCTGGGTATCCACATAGAGATCCCATCCCTCGGGGAGGCCCATTTCGTGGTCTGCCGGAAGATTCGTACGGATATACTCCTGCGCATACATCTGTACACGGGCCATAGTCTCCGCGTTTTCACTGTACTCCTTAAACGAGATCCCCTCCCGGTTCAGCTTCGGATCCAGAAGCCAGATACGGGGATTGATGCCAAGGATCATGGGCACACGGATGGGATCTCCCGCATTGTACCGTGCCCAGACCTCACGCACTTCTTCATTGTGACGCACAAAATCCATTTTCTTTCTTCCTTTAATACAGTTCCCGGAGCACAAGCTCCGTCTCTCCCGGGTTCAGCCCCACCTCATACCGCAGGACTTTCGGGTGCTTTGCAATGGTCTTCCGCACAAGGTCCCGCAGTTCTGTACCGCCGTGGTATCCGTGGATCACCCGGATGCGGTATACGGAGGGACGGACAGCGCGGAGCTTTGCTTCCAGACAGATCCTCGCCTGCTCCTTTGTCATGCCATGGAGATCCACCTCCGGAAACGCGTCTGCGGGTCCTTTCATCCTCCGCACCTCCCGAAATATTTTCTCCATTATAAAGCCAAAATCAAGAAAATCCAATACCAAAATCCCCCGAAAAAGATATCTGTTTTTCATCTCTGCGAGATATTTTGTCTGCTGTGCTGAAGGCACCTTGCACGAATCTTCGCCAGGTGGTACAATTCAGGAGACAACATGAGATCAGGAGGCACATCATGATCGGAATCTATATCGCGGGAGCGCTGCTTCTGTTTATTGCGGTACTGCTCATTCGGGCAGCCATGTTCCGTCCCCGGCAGCAGGATTTCCCGGAATGCACCGCCCCGGAAGCTGACAGCGAAGTGGCGCTCAGGCATTTGCAGGAGTTCATCCGCTGCCGCACCGTTTCAAGCCGTGATCCCGCTCTTGCGGCACCGGAAGCGGAATTTGAAAAGTTCCGCAATCTGCTGAAGGAATTTTATCCCGAGATCCACAAAATAAGCCCTCAGGAGCGCATCGGACCTGCAGGAATCCTCTATAAGATCCCCGGCAAACACAGTGATGCCCCCTGTGTGTTTATGTCCCACTATGATGTGGTGCCCGTGGATGAAGCTGCTTGGGATAAGCCTCCCTTTGCAGCAGAGATCGCCGACGGCTATCTCTGGGGCCGCGGCACGCTGGATACCAAGACCACGCTCCTCGGCGTCATGGAAGCCGCGGAAACGCTGCTGAAGCAGGGCTTCGTACCGGAAAACGATCTGTATCTCGCCTTTGCCGGCGACGAAGAGATCGGCGGCGAAAGCCAGCCTGCTATTGTTGCGGAAATGAATCGCCGCGGCATAGTCCCCGCCCTCGTTCTGGACGAAGGCGGTGCGGTCGTGGAAAAGATCTTCCCCGGTGTGAAAGAACGCTGCGCCCTTATCGGCACCGCAGAAAAGGGCAGTCTCGATCTGGAATTCTCCCTGAAGGGCAACGGCGGTCATTCTTCCACACCCAAGCCCCGCACACCTGTGACCAACATGGCACGGGCAAGCGTCCGTGTGGAGGAGCACCCCTTCCCCTTCCGCATCACGCCCCCAACAAAGGAAATGCTGGACACCCTCGGCCGTCGCAGCAGCTTTGCCCTGAAAATCGTGTTTGCAAACCTCTGGTGCTTCCGCCCCCTGCTGGATCTCATCTGCAAAAAGAGCGGCGGCGAGATCAACGCCCTCATGCGCACCACCTGCGCCTTCACCATGATGAAGGGCAGCGAAGCCCCCAATGTACTGCCCCCCAGCGTATCCATGGTGGCAAATCTCCGGCTCAACGGCGGCACCTCCATCGAAAGCGCCATGGCACATATTCGCAAGGTCATGAAGAACGACGATGTGGAGCTGCGGGTCATTCAGGGTTCCCAGCCTTCTCCCTACAGCCGTACCGACTCCCCCGGGTGGAAAAAGGTCTGTGCCGCCATCCACGGCACATGGCCGGAGGCGGTCATCTCCCCCTATCTCATGATGGCAGCCAGCGACAGCCGTCACTACTGCGCCATCAGTGAAAACGTCTACCGCTTCTCTCCCATGGAGATGTCCTCCGAGGCAAGAAAGTCGATCCATGCCCACAACGAAAAAGTGCCCGTGGAGCAGATCGACGCCTGTGTAAGCTTCTATCTGCGGCTCATCGGCAGCTGCTAAGCAGTATTACGCCTCCGGAACCGGGTTCCGGAGGCGTTTCATATGGTGATTCACATTACCGGGAATACTCTCTTTCCGTCAAGCACAGCTTCCGTAAGGCTGTCTCCGGCATAAGTAAGCTTCAGGGAGAAAAACGGACAGGGGTCTGCAATAAGCTTCAGGAAGATCTTGTCCCCCTCCCAGATGGGAAGCTTCTCCACTTCCTCCTTGGGCACCCAGACAAGCTCTCCCTCGTCGCATTCAGTCATCTCCCCGGAAAAATCCTCCGTGGTGAACAGATGCATATACTCTGTTTCATACTTGTCTGTCACAAAGGTCACGATGGCGCGGAATTCCAGTTTTCCCGCAACAAGCCCTGTTTCCTCAAAAATTTCCCGCTTGGCGCAGTCCTCCGGGCTCTCCTTATCTTCAAAGCCGCCGCCCACACCGATCCATTTATCCTTGTTGATATCCTTTTCTTTCTTTACCCGGTGCAGCATCAGGTACTTTCCGTCCCGCTCCAGGTAGCAAAGTGTCGAATTTCGCATGTCCGCCTCCTCTTTTTTTGAAGCATAACATAGAAAACAATAAATGTAAATTGCATCCGAAAAAAGTTTGTGCTATAATAAACCGTAATTTTTGATAAAGGTTGGTGTTTCCTTATGCCGGCAACGATCTCCAGAGGCATTCGCGCCCCAATTATTCGGGAAGGCGATGACATTGTCAAAATCGTGGCGGACTCTATTCTTGAGGCCTCCAAAAACGAAGGCTTCCCCTTGCATAACCGGGACGTCGTTGCGGTCACCGAGTCTGTTGTTGCCCGTGCAGACGGCAACTACTGTTCCGTGGATGACGTGGCACAGGATGTGCGGGAAAAGCTTGGCGGCGGTACCGTCGGCGTGATCTTCCCCATCCTCAGCCGGAACCGTTTTGCTATCTGCCTGCGCGGCATTGCCCGTGGCGCAAAGAAAGTTGTCCTCATGCTCTCCTACCCCAGCGATGAAGTGGGCAACCACCTCTTCGATCTGGATGCACTGGATGCAAGCGGCGTGAACCCCTTCTCCGATGTACTGTCCCTTGCGGATTACCGCCGTGCTTTCGGCTATCCCAAGCATCCCTTTACCGGTATGGACTATGTGGAGTACTACGAGTCTCTGATCCGTGAGGAAGGCGCCGAGGCTGAGATCATTTTCGCAAACCACGCCTCCGCTATCGTGAAGTATGCGGAAAACGTGCTCTGCTGCGATATTCACACCCGTGAGCGTACCCGCCGTCAGGTGCTGAAGGCCGGCGGCAAGACCGTTCTCACCATGTGCGACATCATGAACGCTCCTGTAAACGGAAGCGGCTGCAATCCCCAGTACGGTCTTCTCGGCTCCAACAAGGCCACGGAAGGAAAGCTGAAGCTCTTCCCCAAGAACGCAAAGGAAGTTGCTGTGGGCATCCAGAAGGAACTTCTGGATCGTACCGGCCTTCTGCTGGAAGCAATGGTCTACGGCGACGGTGCTTTCAAGGATCCCGTGGGCAAGATCTGGGAGCTGGCTGACCCTGAGGTGGGTGCCGGCTATACCGACGGTCTTGTGGGACTTCCCAACGAGCTGAAGATCAAGTACCTTGCGGATAACGATTTCGCAGGTCTCTCCGGCGAAGAGCTGGCAGCAGCCATCCGCGAGAGCATCAAGGCCAAGGAAAGCGATCTGAAGGGTCAGATGGCCTCCGAGGGCACCACCCCCCGCCGTCTCACCGACCTCATCGGCTCCCTGTGCGACCTGACCAGCGGCAGCGGCGACAAGGGCACGCCCATCGTTCTGGTGCAGAACTACTTCTCCAATTTCGCAGACTGACAGACAAGCAAACGCTCCCGGTTTTTCAAAACCGGGAGCGTTTTTCTGCCTATTTCTGCATTGCCTTGGTAAACCGCTGCATATCCGCAGATCCGCCGATGAGCACAAGCACGTCCTCCGGGGAAAAGCGGTAATCCGGCTGGATAGAGGTCACTGTGGTCTCACCGCTGCGAAGGGCAATGATATTCACGCCGTAATCTCTGCGGATCCCGCAGCTGCGAACCTCCTGCCCCACATACCGCTCAGGTACGCGAAGCTCGGTGATGTCCACATCATTGGACAGGCTGATGTATTCCATAACGCTCTTTGCGCAAAGCCGCTTTGCAAGCTGCAGCCCCATATCCCGCTCGGGATAAACCACCTCAGCGCCGATTTTTTCCAGAAGCTCTCCGTGCTCCGGACTCGTGGACTTTGCGATCACCCGGGGAACGCCAAGATTCACCGCATTCAGCGCCGTAAGCAGACTCATGTCCAGCTTGGAGGTAATGCCGATGATCACCGTATCGCAGGCTCCAACGCCCATCTGCTCAAGATTTTCCTTGCTGAGATCATCGGTCACATAGGCATTTTCCGTAAATTCCCGCGCACTGCGCACACGCTGCTCCAGACGGTCAATGACAAGCACCTCGCTGCCTGCTGCAGCAAGCTCCTTTGCCACAGCCATACCGAACCGCCCAAGGCCGATCACGCCGAAAATCTTTTCTGTTTTCTTTCGTTTCATGCAATCCACCTCATCCAATGAGAATCTCTTCTTCCGAATAGCGGAACGCAGGGGGCTTCCGCATAACGATCATGGCTGCCACGGTCATAGGTCCCAGCCTTCCAAGGAACATGAGTGCAATAATCACAAGCTTGGAAGCGGCGCAAAGCTGCGATGTGATCCCAACGGAAAGTCCCGCTGTACCGAAGGCGGATACCGCCTCAAAAAAGAGCGCGGAAAATTCCATTTCCGGCTCAAGAATGCAAAGCAGCAGCACCCCCAGCACAAGCGTCATCAATGCGGAAAGGAGAACAAGAAAGGCCTTGTTCACCGTGTTTTCGCTGAGCTGACGGCGGAAGCACCGTCTGTCCTTGCCGGAAACAAATGCCCGTACAGCAACAAACGCGGCAAATACGGTGGTAGTCTTTACACCGCCGCCTGTGGAACCGGGTGACGCACCGATAAACATGAGAATACAGATCACGAAGAGCCCTGCGTGGGAAAGCTCCCCCAGATTGCAGGATGCAAATCCCGCCGTTCTGGCAGAAACACTGTGAAACGCGGCTGAAAGCCAGGAAATATCATCTGTAATCTTGAGAAGCACCGTACCGACAGCGATAAGGACCGCCGTCATCCACAGAACGATCCGCGTATGCAGTGCAGGCTTTTTCTTCTTCGGTCTTGCAAATACATCCAGAAGCACAAGGTACCCGATGCCGCCTGTAACGATAAGCGCCATGGTGAGAAGATTCATGGGCACATGCTCCGCAAAGGACACCATGCTGTTTCCAAGTCCCATGACATCGATCCCGGCATTATTGAAGGCAGAAACCGAATGGAACACCCCCAGCCAGAGCGCTTTCCACACAGGATACCGTCCGGCGAAAATCCACCAGCCGAGCATGGCGCCGACAAATTCCACCGCTGCCGTCATGAGAAGCACCCGGCGGAAGATCCTTCCCAGATCATCGAGACCGCCCAGATTCCAGGATTCCTGAATCATGTGCCGTGCACGAAGACTCATTGCCCTGCCTGCCAGCATGGCAGCGCCGATGCCAAGCACAGCAGCACCGAGACCGCCTGTCTGAATGAGGAGCAAAATCACCGTCTGTCCAAAAGCGGAATAGGCCGCACCGATTTCCACCGTAACAAGCCCCGTAACGCAAACACAGGTCGTTGCGGTGAAAAGGGCATCAAGATAGGTCACCCTGACCTCTCCCGTATGGGAGATGGGGAGCCACAGAAGCAGGCTTCCCAGAAACAGGACCCCAAGAAAGGTAAGAACGATCCGTCCGCTGATGGAAATGACCATGGAAGCGGCCGGCATATTCTGTTTATCGGCAGCTTTCACAGATTTTCCTCCTTAGTCGCTGTCTGCGGTTTCTTCCGCATCAGCAGCTTCCTCGTTTTCTTCATCCGCAGCTTCTTCCTCTGCAGGGGCATTCTGTGCTTTTTTCTTCCGCAGCACATAAATGACGGTAAGCGCCACAGCGCCAAGCACCGCCATAATAATGGAGGTCACCTGAGAAACAGATACCGTGCCGATGACATTCTGTCCGTCATCACGGAAGAAATCGATCACAAATCTTCCTGCGCCGAAAAGGGCAAGATACCAGACGCCAAGGGTTCCCCGATGGATCTTTTTCCGGGACAGCAGAATGAGAAAGCCCGCCACCAGAAGATTCCATGCAACGGAGAAAAGCTGAGTCGGCCAAAGCGGGATACCCGCAGGAGCAGAGGAGCCCTCAGGGAAAACGATGCCAAGAAAGCTGTCTGTGGGCTTTCCGTAGCAGCAGCCTGCAAAAAAGCAGCCCATCCGCCCGATCCCCTGCGCCAGAGGCACAGAGGGGATGCAATGGTCAAAATACTCGATAAACGACTTTTTCTTTTTCCGGCAGAAAAGCCACACGAAAACAAATGCCGCCCCAATGCCGCCGTAAATAAGAAAGCCGCTGCCCGTCAGGATCCGGGCCGGATCGGCGATCATCTCCCGCAGATGCACGAGAACATACATCACCTTTGCGCCGACAACGCCAACCAGAACGCCGTACAGTCCGATGCCGAACACATGATCCGGATCAAGGCCAAGGCGCTTTGCGCGGTAAATGCCGACACCGATGCCGGTCACCGCACCGACAGCAAGCATGAGTCCGTACATATAGACCGTGAGCGGTCCGATGGTACAGAGTACAGGATGCATAATTTCCTCCTATAGTTTCGGGCTTGTTTGTTCATGATTGTAACCCCAACGCAGGGTTTTGTCAACAAAACAGCTCCCGGCAGGAGTATCTGCCGGGAGCTGTCATTTTCGCGGAAATCAGAATGCTGCCTTCAGTTCGTGGGAAAGATCGGTTTTTTCCCATGCACGGTCAAGGGCATTCTCGCCGAAGTGACCGTAGCTTGCAAGCTTGCCGTAACCCACACGGCGCAGATCCAGACGGCGGATGATAGCCATTGGACGCATATCCACATTTTCGCGCAGCCACTGGGCGATGGCATTTTCATCCACAGTGCCGGTACCGAAGGTATCCACACGGACGGAAACAGGCTGGGCAACGCCGATAGCGTAGCTGAGCTGCACCTCGCAGTGCTCGGCAAGACCGGCTGCAACCACATTCTTTGCCAGATAACGGGCCATGTAGGCTGCGCTGCGGTCTACCTTGGAAGCATCCTTTCCGGAGAAGGCACCGCCGCCGTGACGGGCATAGCCGCCATAGGTATCCACGATGATCTTCCGTCCCGTAAGACCGGTATCGCCGGCAGGACCGCCCACCACGAAGCGTCCGGTGGGGTTAATAAAGATCTTGGTCTCTTCGTCCATCATCTCTGCGGGCAGAACAGGCAGGATCACATGCTCCTTCACATCCCTGCGCAGAGTTTCGGTATCCACACTGTCCAGATGCTGGGTGGAGACCACAACAGCGTCGATGCGGACAGGCTTTCTCTCGTCGTATTCCACAGTGACCTGAGCCTTGCCATCGGGCAGAAGGTAAGCAAGCTCGCCCTTGCGTCGGACGCTTTCCAGCTGCTGGGTCAGCCGATGGGCCAGCGTGATGGGCAGGGGCATGAGCGCCTCCGTCTCACGGCAGGCATAGCCGAACATCATTCCCTGATCGCCGGCGCCGCTTTCCAGCGGATCGATATTGTCAACGCCCATGGCGATATCGGGAGACTGGGTGTGTACATAAACCTCGATTTTGCAGCTGTCGGCATCAAAGCCGTGACCGGGTTCGGTATAGCCGATGGTGCGGATCACATCTCTTGCGATCTGCTCGTAGTCCACAACAGCGCGGGTGGTGATCTCACCCATAATAACGAGTCTGTCGGTGGTGGCGGTAACTTCGCAGGCCACGCGGGATGCGGGATCCTGCAGCAGGATAGCGTCCAGAATGTTATCGGACACTCTGTCGCACAGCTTGTCGGGATGTCCGCAGGTAACGGATTCCGAGGTAAAGACATTCTTCATGTGTGTTATTCCTCCATAATGTTATCGTCTGACCCGCGGAAAATCCGCGGTGACGCACACAGCGTCTTTGCACAGCAACACGCATTAAGCATACCCGACAA
>JAFQKD010000092.1 GCA_017397075.1 Oscillospiraceae bacterium
CCGCCCGCTCCCCCGTCCCTCGTCCCCCGTAAATCCAAATCGCCGCAAAGCGGCACCTCTTCTCTTCACTCTTCTCTTTTCACTCAAAGGTAGGGGCGGCCATCGGCCGCCCGCTCCCCCGTCTCCCGTCCCCCGTAAATCAAATCCGCCGCAACGCGGCACCTCTTCTCTTCACTCTTCTCTTTTCTCTCTTCTCTCCAAAGGTAGGGGCGGCCATCGGCCGCCCGCTCCCCCGTCCCTCGTCCCCCGCAAAAATTCCTTCCATATATGGGTGCAGACCCCCGTTTTTTGCACGCAAACGTGCAAAAAACGCAAAACACCCATCAAATTTACACCTGCAAACAAAAAAAGAAGCACGCACGAAGAAATCTCCGTGCGTGCCCGATATGAAATTTGCCTCTTAATCCCGCATCTGCTGCTCGTTTTCGTACCGCTGACCTGCCTGCCAGATCCGTCTGATCCGGTCGAAGGCCTCATCCGGCACCGGGGGCAGCTCGTCCTCCCCGGGGAATACAGGCAGCAGCTGATCGCCTGCCGCCGGCTGGGTGGTGCAGGCGGTGTCATTGCGGTACTTGTCCCGCTGTGCAGGATCCCGCAGATCCGGCACCTCCACAGGAGCGCCGCCGTTGAGGAAGGAACGGTAGGCCAGAATGCCGCAAATGCCCATGCTTACCGCCTGATACACGTCGATGACCCACTCGCCCTGAGGACGGCCAAGGATCTTCTGTACGAAGAAATGGGTGGCATAGAAGTCGCTTCCTCCGTGACCGCCTTCACGGGAGGCCATTTCCTTCTCGATAAACTTTTCGGGAATATAGGTCTCCAGCGTACCTTCGCAGGCCTTGTCTCCTTCCATCCACACGTTCAGGTTCTCTTCCCCGAAGCGCTGGGTCTCCATGCAGCCTTTTTTGCCGTAGAGCTCGTAGTTGATGCTGCCGGGCTCCCGCTTGAGACCGCCGTGGATGCTCTTGAAAATGGCGCCGTTTTCCATCTCCACCATTTCGATGCCGGCCTGATTCATGCTCAGACCTTCCATCCGCAGCTCAGGCTGAGGCGCGGTGCAGATGCCCGTGACCTTCACCGGGCGAAGCCCCGTCATGGCCATAAGAGGACCGAGGGAATGGGTGTTGTAGAAGAAGGGATGCACACGGTTTCTCCAGTGATACCGCTCGCCGTAGGTGATCTGGGGCCAGATGCTGCTGCAATCATGGATGTATTCCCCCTCACCGTAGGTAGCCTCACCGATGTCGCCGTTTCTGTACCGCCGCCACATTTCGAAGGTGCGGTCCATGTAGCAGTAGTTCTCCGCATAGGCGTACACAAGACCGGTGCGCTCAACGGCTTCGATAAGCTCCACAGCCTGCGCCATGTTTTCACAGGGCAGCACCTCGCTCATGACGTGCTTTCCCGCCTCAAGGCACTTCACCGCGTAGATGGCGTGCTCATTTGCGTAGTTTGCCAGCACAACGCCGTCCATATCGTGCTGAATAAAGTCCTCAAACCGCTCGTACAGGGTCACATTCGCGCCCTTTTCTTCTGCGGTCTTCCGAACATTCTCCAGCGAAGGAACATACTTGTCGCAAACGGCAACCAGCTCCGCATCGGGATGTCCGTAAAGCTGGTTCATCATGGTGCAGCCGCGGCCGGCACCGAATACGCCGATTTTCACCTTTGCCATTGTTGTTTCCTCCTAAAACAGATTTCGCAGCTGTTCTTCGTTTTCGTAATGCTGATCTGCTTCCCAGATCCTGCGTACCCGTTCGTATGCCTCATCCGGCACAGGGGGAAGCTTGTCCTCCCCGGGATACATGGGGATGAGCTGATCTCCCGCCGCCTCAGGCGTTGTGCAGGCACGGTCATTGCGGTACTTGTCCCGCTGCGCAGGATCTCTGAGATCCGGCACCGCTTCGGGCACTCCCCCGTTCATAAACGAGCGGTAAGCCAGAATGCCGCAGATGCCCATGCTCACAGCCTGATACACGTCGATGGCCCATTCTCCCTGAGGACGGCCAAGGATCTTCTGCACGAAGAAATGGGTGGCATAGAAGTCGCTTCCGTCATGACCGCACTCCCGGGAGGCCATTTCCTTCTCGATGAACTTTTCGGGGATGTAGGTCTCCAGCGTGCCCTCGCAGGCTTTGTCCCCTTCCATCCACACGTTCAGGTTCTCTTTCCCGTATCTTTGGGTCTCCATGCAGCCCTTTTTGCCGTAAAGCTCGTAATTGATGCTGCCGGGTTCCCGCTTGAGACCGCCGTGGATACTCTTGAACACGGCGCCGTTTTCCATCTCCACCATTTCGATGCTTCCGGGGCTGAGACCGAGTCCCAGCATCCGCGAGGCATAATCCGGCGGAGCGCCGAACCCGGTGACCTTCACCGGACGAAGTCCCGTCATGGCCATAAGCGGTCCAAGGGAATGGGTGCAGTAAAAGAAGGGATGGATCCTGTTTCTCCAGTGATCCCGCTCACCGTAGGTGACAAGGGGCCAGATGGCAAGGCAGTCGTGGATGTATTCCCCTTCGCCGTAGGTGGCCTCACCGATGTCTCCGTTTTTGTACCGTCTCCACATTTCAAATGTGCGGTCCATGTAACAGTAGTTCTCCGCATAGGTGTACACAAGCCCCGTGCGCTCCACTGCCTCAATGAGCTCAACACCCTGCGCGATATTCTCGCAGGGGAGCACCTCGCTCATGACGTGCTTTCCCGCGTTGAGACACTTCACCGCATAAATGGCATGCTCCGTTGCGTAGTTTGCCAGCACCACAGCATCCATATCGTGCCGAATGAAGTCCTCAAACCGCTCGTACAGGGTCACCTTCGCGCCCTTTTCCTCAGCGGTCTTGCGAACCTCCTCCAGCGCGGGCACATACTTGTCGCAAACGGCAACCAGCTCCGCATCGGGATGCTCATAGAGCTGATTCATCATGGTAGTGCCTCGGCCTGCACCAAACACGCCGATTTTCACCTTTGCCACAGCAGCACCTCCCGTTCAGTCAGATGATCTCTACCCGCAGGCCGAGAACTTTTCCGAAAAACACCGCCTGCTGCAGGCTCATACCGTAGCTGAGGAGGGAATGATGCGTTGCCCCGTGACGGGAATGCTCCTCCAAAAACTTTGCGATATCGCCGCATTCCGGCTTGAACCAGCCCCGCACAGAGCCGGTGAATGCATCGTTTTTGCAGTCCAGCATTTCCACCTTTGCGGCAACCAGCTTAAAGCCCTTTTCGTCCCGGCATACGTTCATGTATACCGCAGGCCCTGCCTTGAAGCGGGCATAGCCCACCACAGGCATAAAGGATGGGGTGTAATTGGTCTTGGCTTCCTGCATCACCGGCTTTTCATCCGCCAGAAGATAGTTCATTTCGCCCATGTGGGAAATGAGAAGGGTGTTGTTTTCCCAGTCGGGACAGAAGATCTCCACAAAGGAGCTTTCCGGGAACACCTTGAGCAGCGCACCGGAGAAGGCCGCCGTCAGCGCGTCACCCTCACCGGCATAGCCAATGCCCTTTTCCATGGCCTTGCAGGCTTCCATGAAGGGCATGGAACCGAGACCGTTTTCCGGCGTAATGCCAAGGAAGGTCACGGAGAACGCATCCAGCTTTTCCTTCTCCACCCACTTGCGCAGGGTAAGACAGGCCTTCAGATTCTCTTCGTACAGCATGGGCGTGATTTTCTCCACGCCGTCGAATTTCTCCGCATCCAGTGCCTTTTCCGCAGCGATCTCCGCCCCGGTAAGCCGGGCGCCCAGCGCGCGGATCTCCTCCGCATCGGGCTTCACCAGCGTCACGCCGAAATTATCCATCAGCTCCTCAGCCGTCACGGCAAAGTCGCCCATTCCCGGGAAATCTCCGCCGAAAACGCCCACTCTTGAACCTTTCAGCGCCTTTGCGGCACATGCAGCCTTCACAAGACCAACCGTGCGGTCCAGCACATCGCTCTTCTCATCATGCCCTGCGGCGATCTCAAACACCTTGCCGTTCCGGATCAGCAGGCTGCACATATCCATCACGCCGTGGATACCGTGGCAGTAGCTGATCTCCCCGGGGTCCTGATCCTTGCCGAAGGCGAAGGTCTCCGTGGTATCCAGCACCACGATGGGAAGCTCCGTTGCCTTCAGCACCGCTGCGGATTCCAGCGAGGGAGAGTATGCCATGTGCAGCGTCACAAGAGCCTCTGCGCCCTTCGCCTCAAAGCCTTCCACTGCAGCCTTGAATTCTCCTTCCAGTCTGCAGAAGGGTGCCCGCAGCACTTCAAGTCCCCGTGCTTCCAGCGCGCAGGCGATCTTCTCATAAAATCTTTCCAGACGGGGGCGCATCTGGGGCACTTTGTCGTCATACAGCTTAATGTACAGGGGCAGAAGTCCGACACAAATCTTTTTCATGGGATCTCCTCACTTTCACGCAAGAATAATTTTCACTTTTGCGCCGTAGGTTTCCAGAATTTCCGGGGATATCCCGCTGTCCGTCACGATGCCGTCCAGCATCCTGAGATCGGGACAGAAGGACAAAAAGGAAGTCTGACCGAATTTCGTGTTGTCCGCAAGACAGTACCGCTGTTCGGAGCGGCTCATGGCAAGCTCCACCATCCTGGCAGTATCCGGATCTGTGGTCATGAGCCCGAAGGTGCCGTTGATGGCATCGGCGCCGCAGAAGCACTTGGAAAAGCTGAAGCTTCCCAGCGTTTTCTCTCCCGTGTAGCCGGCCACATCCCGCCGCTTCAGCCTGTAGTCGCCGCCCGTAAGGGTCACCGGGCAGCAGGCAGCCAGCGCCTGGGCGTTGGTGAAGGAATTGGTCACCACCTTCACATCGGTAAGCTTTCCTTCCGCAATGGTCCGCGCCAGCGCTTCCGCAAGGCATACCGTTGTGGTACCGCTGTCCAGATACAGCACATCTCCCGAGGCAATGCGCTCCACCGCAGCCTTTCCGATGCGCCGTTTTGCCGCCGCATGGGATTTTTCCAGCGTCTCATAGGAATATTCCTGCAGCCTGCGAAGACCGCCGTAGCTTCTTACCGCCCGACCCTCCGCAGCAAGCCTTGCCATCAGCCGCCTTGCCGTGGATTCGGAGACCTGCAAAGCATCCATCACTTCACCAAGGGTAATGCTGCCCCGCTCGTTGAGCAGCTGCGCCACCGTTTCCCCGTTGCGAAGCACCTTACCCATTGCGGACCTCCAGATATCTTGCGTACTTTTCCGAAACGTCCGCCTTCGGCTCCACCGTATGGCTTGTAAAGGCATCTGCTGTACCGATCCCGGCAAACCGTGCGGCAAGCCGTCCCGCGCCGAGACAGGCCATGTCCTTTTCGTGGATCACCGTCACAGCTCTTTCCAAAGCATCCGCAAGGATCTGCATCCAAAGCTCACTTTTGGATGCGCCGCCGTTTACATATATGTTTTTCAGCTCCCCGTAGGTATCGGCAATGCACCGCTCCTCAAAGGCAACGCCCTCCATCACCGCCCGGACAACAGCGCCTGCGCCGTGATCCATTTCAAGCCCGGAAAGCCTTGCTCCGCCTTTTCCGAACCCGGGCACAAAGATGGGCGCATCCTTTACCGCAAAAGCGGCCTCATTTGCCTCCTGCAGGGTATACCCGCCCAGACGGCATGCCCACTCCATGGAGGCGCCTGCCGTACCGATGGAGGTCAGCGCGCCGTAAAGAGGCTCCGTCAAATGCCTGCCCCAGGACGCATGATCCGGCACGCTCCCGGAAAATGCCAGCGACACCCAGCTTGTTCCGCCGGAGAGGATCATATCCCCCTCCTCACGAACGCCGGAGCCGTAAGCCGCGCAGTACTGATCGTGTCCCCCGGAAAGAAGCACCGTCTTCTCCGTAAGCCCCAGATCCGCGGCCGCCTTCTTTGTCAGCGTGCCCACCGGCTCGCCGGAGGGCACGATCTCCGGCAGCTGCGTCTTTCTGATCCCCGCGTATTCCACAAGGGTATCATCCCAATCCTGCCGCAGTACGTTGTACATGAGCTGCATCGCCGCATTGGAGGGATCGATGGCGGCTCTCCCGGTAAGCTTTGCGTTCAGCCAGTCCACCGTGGAGAAGATCCATCTTGCTCCCCTGTCGGACCAGATGTGAAGCTTTGCCACCGTCCCCCATCCGCCAAGCTGCCAGCCTGTAATGGCGCGGAAATCGGTGTTCTTTGCCGCAATGGCGGCATATTCCTTCTCGTCTCTGCCATCCATCCAGGACACTGCGGGACAGATGGGTTCAAACGCCTCATCCGCCCACACAAGGGAGCCTCCCTGTGTGGAAAGGCAGATGGCCTCCACGCTTTCCGGCGCAATATCCCCCAGGATCTCCCGCACCGTTTCACACAGCGCGGTGTACCAGTCCTCCGCTCTCTGGGTGATGCAGCCGTTTTCCCGCAGAAGGGGATAGCCCCGGTATGCCCGGCGCAGGATCTTCCCCTCCTCGGAAATGAGCATGGACTTGGTGCCGGTGGTTCCCACATCGGCACCGATCACATACCGGCCGCTCACAGGTCAAACAGACGGCAGGCGTTGTTGCAGAACACGTCCTCAATGTCGGCACGGGAAAGGCCCGTTGCCTCTGCCGCGGCACGGAATGCCTCGATCTCCCGATACATGAAGAAGGTAAATTCCTCGTCCTCGGATTCCCGCATGTGGCTGTCTGCGCTCACATCGCCGTATACGCCCTTGGGCACAATGTTGATGTACTTTCCGTTTTCCTCGATCCGGCGGGTACGCAGACGCAGGATGGGCATATCGCTGCCGAACATGATCCGCTTGGGACCCACCGCACGGATAAGCTGCTCCATGACCCATGCATTGCTGGTGGCGGCAAAGTCCCACATGAGCCGCTCTTCCTTTTTCAGGATCTCGATGCTGTCGCCAACATCACAGTTGCAGTAGGCTCTGCCGATATGGGCAATGATGAGCTTCACATCGGGCCAGCGGCGGCAGATCTCCTGGATCTGGCACACGTTTACGGGATCCTTCAGTCTTCCGTCTCTGGGAATGTGCAGCATAACGGCAAGCTTCCGCTCTGCCACCACATCCAGCATTGCCGGGGTGAGGAAGTCAAAGATCCGGATCTCCTTTTCGGGAATGTAGATGGGAGACAGGTTCAGATACACCTTGATGCCCTTCCACGGGAAGGCATCCAGCTTTGCGGCCAGCTCCTCCTGAGACCAGTCGGGTCTGGCATAAAGCAGCGCCGGCATCCCATACTTGGCGGAAGATTCGGCAATGTAAGCATTCATGGCATCCATATCGTCGTTCATGCCGGCGCTGGTGAAGATCACGGGCGTGACCTTCTTGTCCGGGAACATGAGCTTATAAGTCTCCATGAGATCCTCAGCGGAGTTGTCTGCGGCAACCATGCTGGGCCAGCTTACGGTACGCTTGACGGCTTCCTTTTTCTTTGCCTTCATTTCCTTCAGCCACACATGGGTGTGTACATCAATGATCTTCTCCGGCAGGAAGTCCTGCAGCTTTTCTTTATAGAACTGCCTGTCAAAATCGGTAACGGTAAAAAGTGCCATATTTCATTTCCCCTTTCTGTCTGCATTCTATCTCAGAGCACATGATCTTGTCAATTTATTTTTACCGAATCGGTCAATATCTCCCGATGTTTTTCTTATTTTGACCGTTTCGTGCATTATTTGCTTTTCTTCGGTCGTTTCTCTGCGCAGACTGATTTGCAAATCCTTCATCCTTCTCTGCAGATTCGTGGGAATTGCTCCTTGACGCAAAGAATGTTTGGGCGTACAATATATTTGTTAAAATAGTGTTACTATGGGCACAAATGGGGAAAGGGAAGCAGAACTATGATTGGCTTTGATAACGAGAAATATCTGCGCCTGCAGTCTGAGCAGATCATCAGCCGCATCGGCAAATTCGGTGGAAAACTGTATATGGAGTTCGGCGGAAAGCTCTTCGATGATTTCCACGCCTCCCGTGTGCTGCCGGGCTTTGCGCCTGACAGCAAGATCACCATGCTGCAGCAGCTGAAGGATCAGGCGGAGATCATTGTTGCCATCAACGCATCGGACATTGAGAAGAACAAGGTCCGGGGCGACCTTGGCATCACCTACGATCAGGAGGTTCTGCGTCTCATTGACGCCTTCCGCCGTATGGATTTCTACACCAGCAGCGTGGTTCTGACACAGTACAGCTCCCAGCCTGCAGCCGATGCCTTCCAGATCCGTCTGGAGCGTCTTGGCATCCGTGTCTACCGGCATTACTCCATTCCCGGTTACCCCTCCGATATCGGCTACATCGTCAGTCCCAACGGCTACGGCAAGAATGATTATGTGGAGACCACCCGTTCTCTCGTTGTGGTCACCGCTCCCGGCCCCGGAAGCGGCAAGATGGCTGTGTGCCTGAGCCAGCTGTACCACGATCATCTCCGCGGCATTGATGCCGGCTATGCCAAGTTTGAGACCTTCCCCATCTGGAATCTGCCCCTGAAGCACCCGGTGAACGTGGCTTACGAGGCTGCCACCATCGACCTGAACGACGTAAACATGATCGACCCCTTCCATCTGGAGGCATACGGAAAGCTTGCCGTAAACTACAACCGGGACGTGGACATCTTCCCCGTGCTCAATGCCATGTTCCAGAAGATCTACGGCGAATCTCCCTATAAATCCCCCACGGATATGGGCGTGAACATGGCCGGCTTCTGCATCACCGATGATGAGGTCTGCCGCAAGGCCTCTCAGGCAGAGATCATCCGCCGCTACTATGCCACGGCCTGCGCCGTGCGCAAGGGTCTGCAGGATCGGGAGATCCTCACGAAGCTTGAGCTTCTCATGAATATGCAGGGCATCACCGTGGAGGACCGTCCCGTGGTCGCGGCATCTCTGCAGCGCGCGGAGGAGACCGGCGGTCCCGCAGCTGCGCTGCAGCTTCCCGACGGGCGCATCGTCACCGGCAAGACCTCTGCTCTTCTGGGCTCCACCAGCGCCATGCTGCTGGATGCGCTGAAGGCGCTGGGCGGCATTGATGACAGCGTGCGGCTCATCGCTCCCCATGTTCTGGAGCCTGTGCAGGATCTGAAGGTGAACCATCTGGGGAATCATAACCCCCGTCTGCATACGGACGAGGTGCTTCTTGCACTCTCCATCTGCGCCGTTACCGATCCTGTGGCGGAGCTTGCCATGCAGCAGATCGAAAATCTGAAGGGCAGCGAGGCCCATTCCACCGTCATTCTCTCTCAGGTGGACGAGAACACCCTGAAAAAGCTGGGCATCAATCTGACGTGCGAGCCGGTGTACCAGTCCAAGAACCTGTACCACAAATGACAAAGGACTTTGAGCGCGCCTTTGCCTTCCCCTCCGGCGGTGTGCTTCGCCGCCGTGCGGAAACGGGTACACTGAATCAGGCGTATATCCTGCCCCTCCCGGCAGATCATAACCTCTTTACGGCTCTTGCGGCCTCCGCGCTCTGCAGCGCACCCGACCGCCGTCCCTGCGGCATCTGCCCCCATTGCAGGAAGGTCATCTCCGGGAGCCATCCGGATTTCCGCCGTTTCGCCCCCGAAAAGGATAAGCGGATCTTCCCCGTCTCCCTTGCCCGGGATCTTCGGGAGGAAGCGTGGATCCTTCCCAACGAGGCCGAGCGGAAGGTCTTCCTTCTGGAAGCTGCCGACACCATGAACGGCGCTGCCCAGAACGCCCTGCTCAAGATACTGGAGGAGCCTCCCGCAGGCACCCTTTTCCTTCTGCAGTGCGAAAACCCGGGCCGTTTTCTGGAAACCATCCGTTCCCGCTGCACCGTGGTGCAGACGGAGGCGGAAGCAGCCTCCTCCGGGCAGGAGGAAGCCGCTTCGGAATATCTTGATCTTGTTCTCGGAAACTCTCCGGCAGAGCTTGCCCGTTTTCTGCAGAAGACGGAAAAGCTTCCCCGGCCGGAGCTTGCCGCCTTTTTGGGCGAAGCAAAGCGGCAGGCAGTCAGCCGGCTGCCCCGCGCATCCCGCAGCGATGCTCTGCGGCTGCACAAGACCCAGGCGCTTCTTGCCCGGGCCGAACGATTTTTCGATGCCAATGTGTCCGGCGGACACATTGCCGGGCTCCTTCTTTCCGGAGGAGCAGAAATGAGGAACCAAATTGACTGAAGTAATTAGTGTACGATTCAAAAGCAAGGGCAAGGTCTATTTCTTTGACCCTGCAGGCATCAGCGTAGCCTCCGGGCAGAGCGTGGTGGTGGAGACCAGTAAGGGTCTGGAATTTGCCGAATGCGTTCACGGGAACCACATGGTGGAAGACACTGCCGTGATGCCCCCCCTCCGTCCTCTGGTGCGCATTGCCACCCCCGAGGATATCTCCCGTGCCGAAGAAAACCGAAAGAAGGAAGCATCCGCCTTCACCCTGTGCAAGGAGCGCATCCTGAAGCACGGTCTGGATATGAAGCTTGTGGATGTGGAATACAGCTTTGAAGGCGGAAAGATCCTGTTTTTCTTTACCGCCGACGGACGTGTGGACTTCCGGGATCTGGTCAAGGATCTTGCAGGTGTGTTCCGCACCCGTATCGAGCTGCGGCAGATCGGTGTCCGTGACGAAGCCAGAATGCTGGGCGGTCTGGGCATCTGCGGCAGACCCTTCTGCTGTGCGGGATTTCTGGACGATTTCCAGCCCGTCAGCATCAAAATGGCAAAAACTCAGGGTCTCTCTTTGAACCCCACCAAAATCTCCGGCACCTGCGGCAGACTGATGTGCTGCCTGAAGTATGAGCAGGATGCTTATGAAGAGCTGGTGAAAAACGTTCCCAAGGTGGATTCCTTCGTGCAGACGCCCGCGGGCAAGGGCTCGGTCATCGACGTGAATCTCCTTCGCGGCAGGGTGAAGGTCCGCATTGACGATCAGTACGATAACCCCGTAAAGGTCTTTGAAGCCTCCGAGGTGGAGGTTCTGGGCGGAAAGGCAAAGCGCGCGGAATTCCTTGCCGCCATCGAATCCGGCGAGGTGCAGATCCAGAAGCCCGCTCCCCGTATCCGCAGCGAAGCCCGCGAAAAAAACCAGCATCCCGCAGCTGCAGCACAGTCTGCCGCTCCCGCTGTGCAGGAGGAGCCCCAGACGCAGCCCGCAGGCGAGCGCCGCAGAAACGGCGGCAGCCGTCCTCCCAGACAGGAGCGTCGTCCGGAGCGTCCCCAGAAATCTGCCGCCCCCGCACAGGAGGCCGCACCCCAGCAGGCAGCCGGTGCCGCCCCCGGCCGTGACCGCCGGAATAACCGCAATCCTCACCGCGGCGAAAATCAGCCCCGTCCCGAGCAGCCCCGCAGAGAAAACAAGCCTGCTCAGGAAGCCGCTCCCAATCAGGGCGGACCCCAGCGGTACCGTCCTCCCCAGAAACAGCAGAAGCCCGAAAGCGAAGCAATCGCAGCCGCTCCCCAGACTCCCGCAGCAAACGGCGAAGAAGGCGGCAAAAAGCAGGGCGGGCGCTACCACCGTTATCGGAACCACCGGGGCGGAAAACCCCGTCAGGGCGGTGAAAATCCCCCCAAATCCGAATAAAGCCTAAGGAGGCAGAACCATGGCCTTTGATGCGGTAAAAGTGAAAAATGACATTGTGCAGTGGATCCGTGACTGGTTCAGCGAGAACGGACCCGGCTGCAATGCGGTGCTGGGCATCTCCGGCGGCAAGGACAGCTCCGTTGCCGCAGCCCTCTGCGTGGAAGCGCTGGGAAAGGAACGGGTCATCGGCGTTCTCATGCCCAACGGCGAGCAGTTTGATATCGATGTTTCCCTTGCGCTTGTGGAGCATCTGGGCATCGAGCATCATGTCATCAACATCAAGGATGCCTTTTCCGGCATGATGGCCCCCCTTACCGAAGCACTTGGGGATATCACCGACCAGACGAAGAACAATCTGCCTCCCAGACTTCGCATGGCGGCGGTTTATGCCGTTGCCCAGTCCAGAAACGGCAGAGTGGTGAACACCTGCAACCTCTCCGAAGACTGGGTGGGGTATTCCACCCGCTACGGCGATTCGGTGGGCGATTTCAGTCCTCTCTCCAATCTGGTCGTCCGGGAAGTAAAGGAAGTTGGCCGCGCGCTGCATCTTCCCTCCATGTTTGTGGACAAGGTGCCCATTGACGGTCTCTGCGGCAAAACGGACGAGGACAATCTGGGCTTCACCTATGAGACCCTTGACAGCTATATCCGCGACGGTGTCATCCCTCCTCCGGAGACGAAGGAGCGCATCGATACGCTCCACCAGCGGAATCTCTTCAAGCTGCAGCTCATGCCCGTCTTCCCCTACAAGCCGGAATGATCACAAACCGCCAGGCGCTCACCCGGTATATTGCCGAGGTGCTGCACACGGACCCGGATATGCCCTTTGCGGATTCCGCAGATACCCATGTGTTCCGCCACCGGTCGAACCGCAAGTGGTTTGCTCTCATGATGCGCATCCCCTGGGCAAAGCTTGTCCCCGGAAAAGAGGGCAGCGTGGATGTGATGAATCTCAAATCCTCTCCCATCCTCATCGGCACCCTTCTCCGTGAGCCGGGATTTTATCCCGCATGGCACATGAACAAGTCCCAGTGGATCACCGCCGTCCTTGACGGCACAGCACAGGCGGAGACCCTTCTCCCTCTTGTGACCATGAGCTATGACCTCACCGCGCCGAAGATCAAAACGAAACGCAGATAAAACGGGCCCGGAAGCTTTCGCTTCCGGGCCCGTTCATTTTACTTTACCGCATCCCGTCCGGCCTGCAGAGCCTTCAGGTTCAGCTCGATCATATCGGCCTTCCGCGCAGGAACCACCTTGCGCAGACCTGCCTCCAGCATTTCCAGAGAAACGCAGCCGGTCTTTTCCACCAGCGCGCCGAGGAGGATCATGTTGGCAAGGGTGGGAGCACCCATGTCAACGGCCATCTTGGTCGCAGGGATGTAATAGGCTTCCACGTCCTCACGGGTCATCTTCCGGCCGATGAGGGTGGAATCCAGAAACACCTTGCCGCCGGCAACCACTGCGTCCTCGTACTTATCGAGGGAGGGGTTGTTCATGACCATGACCACGTTGGGATGCTCCACGATGGGAGAACCGATGGGGTTGTCGCTGAGGATGACGTTGCAGTTTGCGGTGCCGCCGCGCATCTCAGGACCGTAAGAGGGCAGCCAGCTGACCTGACGGTCTTCCATGAGACCTGCGTAGGCCAGGACCTTACCGGAGAACAGAAGACCCTGTCCGCCGAAACCGGCAATCACAATAGAATGTTCAGCCATGCTTACGCCTCCTTATCCCGATACACGCCCAGCGGATAGTAGGGCAGCATCTTCTCGTCGATCCACTCCAGCGCCTTCTGCGGCGTCATGCCCCAGTTGGTGGGACAGGAGGAGACCACTTCCACCAGAGAGAAGCCCTTGCCTTCCACCTGATTCTTAAATGCCTTCAGGATAGCCTTTTTGGCATTGCGGACATTCTTCACGTTGTTCACGGTGACGCGCTCCAGATAGGCGGGGCCGTCAAGCTGGCTGAGCAGCTCGCACACACGGATGGGATGACCCTGCGTTGCCACATCACGGCCATAAGGAGAGGTCTGAGTGACCTGACCGGGCAGGGTGGTAGGAGCCATCTGACCGCCGGTCATGCCGTAGATGGCGTTGTTGATGAAGATGATGGTGATATTCTCACCGCGGGCAGCGGCATGAACGGTCTCACACATACCGATGGAGGCAAGGTCGCCGTCACCCTGATAGGTGAACACGATGTTCTCGGGCATAGCGCGCTTAACGCCGGTAGCAACGGCGGGAGCGCGGCCGTGAGCAGCCTCGATCATATCGCAGGCAAAGTAGTTGTAAGCCATAACGGAGCAGCCCACAGGCGCAACGCCCACAGTGCGGCCCTGAATGCCAAGCTCGTCAATGGCCTCTGCCACAAGTCTGTGCACGATACCGTGGGTGCAGCCGGGGCAGTAATGCAGAACGGCGTCAGTCAGCGCCTTGGGTTTCTGGAAAACGATCATATCAGCAGCCTCCTTCCTTTGCCACTTCTTCGATCTTGGCAAGGATCTCTTCGGGAGAGGGGATCATGCCGCCAACACGGCTGCACAGATGCACAGGCCGCTTGCAGCGGATGGCCAGCTCCACATCTTCCTTCATCTGACCCATGTTGAGCTCCACGGAGATGAAGGACTTCACCTTCTCCGCCGCAGCAGCAAGGGCGGCCTTGGGGAAGGGCCACAGGGTGATGGGCCGCAGCATACCCACCTTGATGCCCCGCTTACGGGCCTCTACGATGGCGTTGCGGCTGATACGGGCAGTGATGCCGCAGGAAACGATGCAGATCTCCGCATCCTCCATGCAGTACTCTTCCCAGCGGACCTCGTCGCGCTCGATCTGGGCGTAACGCTCAAAACGCTCCAGATTGGTGCGCTCCAGCTCGGAGGGAGAGAGGTACAGGGAGTTTACAATGTTGTGCTCGCGCTCCATCTTGGTGCCGCAGGCTGCCCAGGGTTTTTCCACCGCGATCTCCTGAGGCTCAGGCAGCACAACAGGCTCCATCATCTGGCCCATGGTGCCGTCAGCCAGCAGCATAACGGGGGTGCGGTACTTATCCGCAAGACCGAAGCCGAGCTGGGTCATATCGGCCATTTCCTGCACGGAGGCGGGAGCCAGCACGATGACATGGAAGTCGCCGTGACCGGGGCCGCGGGTAGCCAGGAAGTAGTCGGACTGGGAGGGCTGAATGCCGCCCAGACCGGGGCCGCCGCGCTGGACGTTCACGATGAGGGCGGGCAGATCTGCGCCTGCCAGATAGCTGATGCCCTCGCACTTCAGGGCGATTCCGGGGCTGGAGGAGGAGGTCATTGCGCGCTTACCGGTGGAAGCCACGCCGTAGACCATGTTGATGGCCGCGATCTCGCTCTCTGCCTGAAGGAATACGCCGCCGATCTTGGGCATTTTCTTTGCCATGTACGCGGCAACTTCAGTCTGGGGGGTGATTGGGTAACCGAAATAGTGACGGCAGCCGGCCAGGATCGCAGCTTCGGCGATGGCCTCGTTGCCTTTCATCAGGACCTTTTCCTGCATGGTATTCTCCCTTCTTACTTTTCTACCGTGATGACGCAGTCCGGACACATGGTGGCGCAGAAAGCACAGCCGATGCAGTCCTCGGGCTTCTGCAGCTCCACGGGGGAATGGCCTTTCTTGTTCAGCTTGCTCTTGGAAAGTGCCAGAATGTGCTTGGGGCAAGCACCGACGCAAAGACCGCAGCCCTTGCACAGTTCCTCATTTACGGTCAGTTTTGCCATGGGGACACCTCCGATTGGATATGATAGTAATATCTTTGAAGGGTCAGGGGGAACAAGGGTTCCGCCTTGCCCTGCAGATCCGCATACAGCCGCGCATCGCAGCAATGCATTTTAATGGGAAGCCCGCAGGCCTCGGATACCGCCTTTGCGTAATCCATGCTCCGCAGCACATCCTCAGCCGTGGTATGGGTACCCAGATTGGTGTTGTTCACGATGGCGGTAAAGGGCAGATGGCAGGCCGTTTCGATCTCCTGCTTCACTTCCAGCGTATCCGCCGCATTCCGGGTCAAAGGTCTTGCGGAATTGATGACAAAGAGCATCTCGTAGTCATTTTCTTCCAGAATGGCAGGTGCGTACCGCCCAAGGGCGAGAGCGCCCCGGTCGTCTCCGCCGATATCCATAACCCCCAGAAGCTCCCGGTTTTCCAGAAGTCCGTAGACCTCGGGAGGCATGGCCGGGGCATCCAGATTGGTACCGGCATATTCCGAACAGATAAGTCCGATGCCCGCATTCCGCAGCATCTCCTCACTGTCCTTTGTGCGGAAGTAGGGATTTACGATATCCAGGTCGGCAATGCTCACCGGATCTCCCGTTTTCCGCAGCCACAGGGCGTAATTTACGGCAATGTTTGTCTTACCGCTGCCGTAATGCCCCGCAAACAGCGTAAGTCTTTTGTGTTCCATGAAACGCCTTTCCCATCAGAGCTGCTTGCGGATGATCTTTCCGCTGGTGGTCTTGGGCAGGGATTCCTTGAAGACCACGATTCTGGGATACTTGTACGGCGCGGTACGGGTCTTGACGTAATTCTGGATCTCTTTTTTGAGCTCCTCGGTGCCTTCGGTGCCCTTCACCAGCACGATGCTGGCCTTGACCACCTGACCGCGAATCTCGTCGGGTGCAGCGGAAACGCCGCATTCCAGAACGTAGGGCAGCTCCATGATAACATTTTCGATTTCAAAGGGTCCGATGCGGTAGCCGGAGGACTTGATGACGTCGTCCGCACGTCCAACGTACCAGTAGAAGCCGTCCTCGTCCTTCCATGCAAGGTCGCCGGTGTGATAGAAGCCGTCGCGCCATGTCTCGGCAGTGATGTCGGGGCTTCCTTCGTAGGCGTAGCTCAGACCGCAGGGGAGACCGTTTGCGATATTGATGCAGATCTCGCCGTTTTCACCGGGCTCGACCTCTTTGCCCTCCGCATCCAGCAGATGCACATCGTAAAGCGGCACGGGCTTACCCATGGAGCCGATCTTGTGGCTCTCACCGGTGAGATTGCCGATGATGATGGTGCTTTCGGACTGACCGAAGCCTTCCCGGATGCCGAGACCGGTGTGCTTCTTGAACTGGCGGTAAACCTCCGGGTTCAATGCCTCGCCGGCAGTGGACGCATGCTGGATGGAGGAAAGGTCGAACCGTCCCAGATCCTGCTTGATGAGCATACGGTACATGGTGGGAGGCGCGCAGAAGGTGGTGATGTGATACTTTGCGAACATGGGCAGGATCTTCTCCGCATCGAAGCGGTCAAAGTCATAGACGAAGATGGCTGCCTCGCAGAGCCACTGACCGTAGAGCTTGCCCCACATGGCCTTTGCCCAGCCGGTATCGGAAATGGTAAGATGCAGTCCGTCGGGATTCACCCGGTGCCAGTACTTGGCGGTGATGAAGTGACCCAGAGGGTACTTGTAATTGTGAGCGGTGATCTTGGGATAACCGGAGGTGCCGGAGGTGAAGAACATGAGCATGGGATCGTCCCCGCAGGGAGCATCCTTCGCTCTTGCGAAATGGCTGCTGAAGAGGCTGTATTCCTCGTTGAAATCATGCCAGCCCTCCCGCTTGCCGTTCACAAGGATCTTGTGGGCAAGACCCGGGCAGCTCCTTGCGGCAGCATCCACCTCGTCCGCTACGGAACCGTCTGCGGTGCAGAGGATGGCCTTCACATTGCCGGACTCGATGCGGTAAACGAAATCCTTTTCCTGCAGCTGGTTGGAGGCGGGGATGGCCACCGCACCCAGCTTATGCAGCGCCAGAACGGAGAACCAGAACTGATAGTGGCGCTTGAGCACAAGCATCACTCTGTCGCCCCGCTTGATGCCGAGGGACTTAAAGTAGTTTGCCGTCCGTGCGGACTCCTTCTTCATATCCGCAAAGGTGAGGCGCTTCTCTTCCCCGTCGTTGGAAATGTAGAGCATGGCAAGCTTATCGGGCTTTGTGCGTCCCAGAGCGTCCACCACATCAAAGGCGAAGTTGAACTTGTCCTCCCCGTGGAAGTCGATCCCGGTGAGCCTGCCGTCGGTAACGGTGGGGGTGATAAAGTTGTGATAGATCCTGGGCTGCTTTTCCTGCACCTGGATCTTCTCCGCTTCCTGAGCCACAGCGGCAGCCTGCTCCCCTTCGCGGGCAGCGGAATTGGATAGCACGATGGCGTAGAACGCGCAGTCCTCCCCTTCCACGGCGATCATGCCGTGAGGCGTGGCGCTGTCATAGTAGATACAGTCACCGGCATGGAGCACTTCGCTGTGGCTGCCGATCTGGATCTTCATGTGGCCGCTGATGACGATATCGCACTCCTGCCCCTCATGGGTCACAAGCTCGACATCCTCATGCTCGGCGCCTTCCCGGTACTTCAGCTCCATGTAAAGGGGCAGCGCGATACGGTTGCGGAAGCCTGCGGCAAGGTTGAAGCCCACCATGTGGTGCGCCTCCTCGATGCGCTGTCCTTCCCCCTTCCGGGTCAGCGCGTAGGAACGCAGCTGCGGGCTGCTGCCTTCTAGCAGGTCGCCCATATCCACGCCGAAGCTCAGGGTGCAGCGGTAGAGGAAGGCGATCGACAGATTGCGCTCTCCCGCTTCGCAGGCCTTGTACTCCTCAACGCTGAGATTTGTGCGCTGGGCCATTTCCTCCACGGTAAGCCCCGTGATCTCCCGCAGCTCGCGGATTCTGCCTGCCAGCTCCCGGATCTTCATGTCCAGGCCGGTAATTTTCTTTTCTTCCATGGTTATCCTCCTGCGGGACGCAAAAACCCGTCCCAAAGAATGATTCTTTGAGACGGGTGTTTCCCGCGGTACCACTCAAATTGCACCCGTCTTCCGGCGGCTGCCACTCATTGGACTCCTTCAAGCCCTAAGCACTAACGTAGCTGACACGGGAGAGTTCTACTTGCCTCGGCTTTCTTCTCTCCGGCTCGGGAGCTACAAATCTGCCGCGCCCACACCGGCTTGCACCATCCGCCGGCTCTCTGCAATGGGAATTGCGGAAGACCCTCTCCGTCTTCGCCTCTATTCAATTACCTTGAATCATAGCACTTGATGCTTTTTTTGTCAATAGGAAATCTGACCCTTACAGCTTGTTTCGCATGATCTTGCCGCTGATGGTCTTGGGCAGTTCGTCCCGGAAGACCACGATACGGGGATACTTGTACGGCGCGGTATGGGTCTTGACGTAGTTCTGGATCTCCTTCTTCAGCTCCTCGGTGCCTTCCGTACCGGGTACAAGGACGATGCTGGCCTTGACCACCTGACCGCGGACCTCGTCGGGGGCAGCGGAAACGCCGCATTCCAGAACGTAGGGCAGCTCCATGATGGTGCTTTCGATCTCGAAGGGTCCGATGCGGTAACCGGAGGACTTGATGACATCGTCCGCGCGGCCCACATACCAGTAGTAGCCGTCCTCATCCCGCCATGCCACATCTCCGGTGTGATACATGCCGTCATGCCAGACATTTTTGGTGGCCTCTTCGTTGCGGTAGTAGCCGAGGAACACGCCGCAGGTGGGTTCGGGATCGGTGCGGATCACGATCTCGCCGTTTACGCCGTCCTCCACGGGGTTGCCGTCGGCATCCACGATGTCGATGCCGTAGCCGGGAACGGGCTTGCCCATAGCGCCGGGCTTGATGTTCGCGCCCAGCAGGTTTGCGATGCCCAGAGTCATCTCGGTCTGACCGAAACCTTCATGGATGCGGAGACCGGTAGCCTTTTCAAACTGATAATAGACCTCGGGATTCAGCGCCTCGCCTGCCGTGGTGGCATGGCGGATGGAGGAAAGATCATAACCGCTGAGATCCTGCTTGATGAGCATGCGGTACATGGTGGGAGGTGCGCAGAAGGTGGTGATGTTGTACTTTGCGAACATGGGCAGGATCTTCTCCGCGTCGAAGCGGTCGAAGTCGTAAACGAACACCGCGCCCTCGCACA
>JAFQKD010000093.1 GCA_017397075.1 Oscillospiraceae bacterium
CTTTCATTCATTGATGGGCGTCAGCCCATCTGCTTCACTCAAGATTGTCTGAGCACATCATCCATCCCGCTCAGGTCGCAGATTTCTGAGCCGCGAGGCCGTCCTGAGACAAGGCGCCGCTTTGCAGACGGGCCGTCGCCCGGGGGAAAGCGGTAACGCAGTATCAGGGCGGCCTCGCGGCTCAGAAACGCGTTCGGATAATATTGCTCAGCCTAAGCTACATCAATCGGGACGCAAGAAACCAGATCTGCGAGGTGGGTCAGCTGGCCAAAGCCGCCATGGCCGAAGAAAACCTGATTTTTGAGCTCCTGAACGAAAATTTTGCGGCTTCAGGCGGTGAAGACACCGGACTGCCTCCCTTTACCCTCACTTCCGCCGTGTTCAATGTCTGCGGCGAGCCCTGTGTGACATACGAATCCAATCAGGGGTTAACAGAATGCGAAGACCTCTACTGCCTGACGAATGACGAAATATACAGAAGCCATTTCATTTATCTTGAAGTGCTTTTCGACTGGGTACTGAAAAACAAAAACGCGGAAAAACAGCGGGAAAAGCTCAATCGGCTCACATACTGAGAAAGGAGATCGCGTCATGGTGAATATGTCTCCTCTGCCGGATGATGTGTATACCCGGGCGGATACTGCGCTTTATCAGGACCTCAGCCGGAAGGATGTTTTGACCCTTTTTGTCTATAATCAGCATCTTTATTTTGATGGAGAACGCAAATTCCTTGACGAAAACAGCTCTCAGGTAAGGACAGAGATGCGCCGGAACACTGTCGTTGCGCCATTAACCGTTTTTTCTTTCTTTGAAGGGATCCGGGTGAACGGCAGCTGTGTTGTCTGCGGCGATAAGACCGTGGATTTGGGCGAATGTGATTTTCATATTGCCCCTTTCGAACATCTCGGTCATTTGTATGTCCCCGTAAAGGAAACCGCCGAGACATTGGGTCTCTGTGCCGTCTGTGCTTATCTGGGCAGAGTTGTCGCCATCGGCAGAGAAGAGAAGATCAAAGAGATCAGCGATGCATTCCGGAAAAACGAAAACCTCGCTGTAGCTGCTGCCGATCTGGTTATCGGGAAATATGATGCCCGTAATTTTACTTCCGCTGATTTTCAGACAGCCCGAAAAAAATGGCGCAAATCCCTCGTCGGCACCCCGGAAACCATCGATATTCATGATGAAGATATTCAGAAAAAGCTTGCAGCCATAGAAAATTCCGCCCGGAAGCTTATTCACACCCTAAACCGCGGCAGGGATATCCCCGCACTCTGGGGCAGTAAAGCTCCGGCAGAATCGGAAGACCTGAATACTGCCTACGAAAACATCAGAACGCTCGCTCTGGCTTTCGGAACATACGGCACGAAATACTATCAGGATGAATCTCTGAAAAGGGACATCCTTTTTGCACTGAAATGGATGTACGAAAATATGTACGGCAAAGCCGAGCTTGAAGAGCGCGGCTGGCGCAGCATCCATGCATTCAACTGGTGGCACTGGTACTGCGGTGCTCCCGAAGCGCTCACAGATATCCTTCTCATCATGGAAGAGCATTTGACGAAAGCACAGATCAGCGACTATATGATGCTCTTCAAGTGGCTTCTGGATCATTGGCGCCTGAATTACACGCAAAACAAATGCTCGGGCAGAATGTCTGTAGGCACAAAGGCGGCACTGATTCTGGAAGATGCCGAAAGACTTGCAATTTCCGCCAATGATTACCACATCATGCTGGACATCGTCCCGGAAGGGCCGGGTACGCATACCGATTACAGCAACTATCAGCATGGTTTTCCGTATAATCTGGTATACGGCTTTTCCAACCTTCGCAGGGTATTGAAAGCAGGGGCCAATCTGGCCGGGACGCCTCTCGAGTTTACAAGCCACCGCAGCTACAACCTGTTCATGCTTTTTCAGTATATGTTTGATGCTGCCATGTACCGCGGCAGAGGCTTCAAGTGCTTTATGGGCAGAGCCTTTGGGGATGACTGCCGCTCCGTCGGTTACGAAGCGGTGAGCAACATCGTCCCCATGCTTGGCAGCTACGGCCCTGAGGAAGACGAGTACATTGCAAAATTCATCAAGTACAGTCTGCCCACCGATACCCAGAGATCCGCCATCGTCGATATTAGCAGCATCTCGGCATATTCCGTCATCAGCAAAATTCTGAAGGATGCGTCCATCCCTACGACCGATACGAGAAATTTTGCCCACGCCTGGTTTTCTGCAGACAGAGCAGCCCAGCACAGAAACGGTTATGCCTTCTCTCTTGCGATGCCTTCCCGGCGTCACCCGAACTATGAGTGCATAAACCACCGCAACAAAACCGGTTGGTACACAGGCGACGGCGCGCTTTTCCTGTATAACGAAGCAAATGAGGACGAATTTTCAGGGGAGAATTTTATCCGAAATCCCCGGATTGCCCACAGGATCCCCGGCACTACCGTTGACGCAAGAGAGCGTGAAGCGCTCTCCATATCCATGGAAGCAGGCTGGTGTCCTTCAAGTGATAAGGTCGGCTGCATGGACTTCGAGCGGGAATTCATCATCGCCGGCATGGACTATGAAAGCTACCACATGGCGGAAACGCAGGATATCCCGGATATCGGCTACGGCGGAGGCAATCCCAGATTTCTCAACGATCTCCGCGCCAAAAAGGCTTACTTTATGCTTGACAAAGAGTGCGTATGTCTGGGCGCGGGAATACATTCCACAATGGATTCGGAAATCCACACCGTTGTTCAGCACCGGATCCTGCTCAGGCGGGATGACCCCCGTTCAGCCGATGACATTCTTTCCGTAGACGGCAGGATTCTGGACAACGCGCCTTTTGAAAAAATATTCTGCCGGCCATCCTATGCCTGTACGGAAAACTATGCCGGCTTTGTGTTTCTGGATGCGGAAAAGGTAAGTGTTGCTAAATATCTTTTCGCTTACGATTATGAGGAAGAATGCAGAAAGAGAACCGGCAGTGAAGACAGTATCCCCTACGCGGAAAAGAAAAACAGACCTTTTGCCGAAATGATGATCCTCCACGGCAAAAACCCCGTGAACGCAGGCTATGCGTATGCCATTCTCCCCAACGCCGGGGAAGAAACCGTGAAAACATATTCCGAAGAGCCTGAAATTGAAGTCATTTGCAATACAAGCTCCCTGCAGGCGATCCGAAAGGAAAGTCTCGGCTTAACGGCCTGTGTTTTCTATGAAGCCGGCAAATGCATGGGGATCCATGTAAATGCCCCTGCCCTTGTTGCTGTACGGGAAAAGGACAACCAAATAAAGATCAAGGTCTGTGAGCCCACAAACAAGGCAGATTCTCTTGAGCTCATCATCGACAGACGGCTGAAGCTTCTCTCTGCCGATAACCGTTTCGACGCTGTTTGCGGCGAAAAAACAAAACTCATCCTGAACACCGCCAATTCTTATGGTGAAGGCTATGAGGCTTTGTTCATGCCGGACTGAGCGCCGTCTTCAGTCCCGTACCTTCTTCATTCTTTTTTCAGCCCGAAAAATGTTAAGGCGTTCTGCTTTGTCAGCTCTGCAGCCTCCCCGGCGGTGATCCCCCTTGCCTTTGCGAGGGCTTCGGCGATCTGCGGAAGACAGAGGGAGCTGTTGCGCTTTCCTCTGTAAGGCACAGGCGCCATATAGGGCGCATCCGTTTCGATCATGATCCTGTCCGCAGGAACGAAGGCTGCCACCTCCGGAGCTTTCCGCGCATTTTTGAAGGTCAGAACTCCGGTGAAGGAAATATACCACCCCAGCTCCACAAGCTCCTTTGCCGTTTCCACACTTCCGCCAAAGCAGTGGAACACCCCGCGCACCTTGGGATGACGGCGCACGGCCGCCATGGAATCCGCGCAGGCGCTGCGCTCATGGAAGATCACAGGCTTCCCCGTTTCTTCCGCAAGGGTGAACATCTGTTCAAGGCACTGCGCCTGAATTTCCGGTGCGGGATTCTCCTGCCAGTAATGGTCGAGACCCACCTCTCCCACGGCAACCACCCGCGGATGCTGCAGCATGGCGCGAAGCTCATCCATCTCCCCGTCGGAAAGCGCCCACGCCTGCTCAGGATGGACGCCCACCGCCGCCCAAATGAAGGGATATTTTTCCGCAAGCTCCACCGCCTTCCTGCTGGAAACAAGGTCGCACCCCGGCACCACAATGCCGCATACGCCTCCCCCCGGCATGGAAGAAAGCAGCTCATCCAGATCCTCACGGAATTCTTCCGCGTCATAATGGGCGTGTGTATCAAAAAACATGATTTTTCTCCTTCCAAACTCAAAAAAAGCCTTGCAATCGTCTGGATTCTATGATATCATATCCCGTACACAAATGCCAGTGCCGTTTGCGTTTTCTTAAGCGCGGCCGAAAGGAAGGTTATTCATGGTTCTCGCCATTACGATCGTTCAGCTCATTCTCTGCGTTGCTCTCATCGGTATTGTTCTTTTCCAGTCCGGCAAGCGCTCCGGTCTCTCCGGCGCCATCTCCGGTGCTGCCGATACCTTCTTTGTGAAGAACAAGAACAAGGGTCTGGATGCAATGCTCGCCAAGGCCACCAAGTGGGTGGGTCTGGCATTCGTGGTTATCACCGTGGTGCTGAACATCGTTGCCTGATTTGCGCATACAAAAAGCGGGATACACTGTTGTGTATCCCGCTTTTGTGTTTTATCTCTGGGGCAGGTACTCCGCAGGGTCTGCGTTTTCCCCGTCACAGGTCATGGAAAAGTGCAGGTGTGCCTCTTCCCCGGTCTCTCCAAGGGCGGTGTCTCCCACAGAACCGATAACATCCCCCATTTTCACCGCATCCCCGGCCGTGACGGCAGGTGTTGCAGCAAGATTTGCGTAAAGGCTTGTGATGCCGTCGCCGTGGTCCACCTCCACAAAGGTTCCCAGAAGATCATCCTCACCCACATTGGTGACGGTGCCTGCGGAAACGGCAAGCACCCGTGTGCCCATGGCTGCCGCAAGGTCAATGCCTTCGTGGGTGCGCCAGTCCGCCATGGTCATGTTCCAGACGAGGTAATCCGGGGCATATTCCAGCACGATCTCCCCTGCCACAGGCCAGATCCAGCCTTCCGGCGCAGTATTCACTTCCTCAATTTCCTCTTCGGAAGGCTGCAGGACCTCTTCGGCAGTTTCCTCTGCAGGCTCAGGTTCAGGCTCCGTCTCGGGCATCAGCACGGGAACATCCTCCTTGACCTCCTCCCGGACGGCAGGCTCTGTCGCTCTCGGAGTGGGTGCGGGCGTAGGCGCCGGCGTCACAGTCACAGCCGCGGAATCCTCCCCCGCGTAATACACCTCTCCCGTACCGTCAGGCTGCTGCAGAGAGCTGAATAGCGTCCATGCCGACGCGGCAATGATCACAAGGCAAAGCCCCAGAAGGGCGTAAAACCCTCTGCCGCTGACAAAGGCGCCAAGCTTTTTCCAGAATGTTTGCTTCTCCTCCATGGTATTTCCTCCGTTTTTTGTTGATGCCCGTATTTTTGCCCCTTATGTGGAGATTTATACCATCCTGATGCGCAAATAAGTTTCGCAACATTATAAACAAAAAAATTCTCCGCTCCGAAGCGCGGCAGTTGCATCCCGACTTCCTCCGTGTTACAATTCAGGCAAATCCTGCACCAATTTGTTTTCAGGAGGCTGAATCATGAGTCAATTTCTTGCCGGTTGGGCCGAAGTTGCCCTTACCCCCGATCAGAAGGTACGCCTGTGCGGCCAGTTTGCCGAGCGCGTCAGCGAATATGTGGAGACTCCGGTTTTCGCCACCTCCCTTGCCATTGAGGCTGACGGAGACTGCGCCGTTCTCTGCTCCTGCGACCTTGTGTCCATCGACCTGAATCTGCTTCAGCTTGTGCGGGAGCGTCTGGCTGAAAAGGCACCGGATTTTGATGCCCGGAAAATCATCATCTCCGCCACCCATACCCACACCTCCGTGCAGTATGCAGGCAAAAACATCGATGCAGGCAACAGCCTGAAGACTCTCATGAAGTACCTGCCGGAAGACGCCGTTTACGAGGAAATGATGGCGGGCGACGACAGCGTCATGAGCGATGCCGATGCCGTTCTGTTCCTTGCAGACCGCATCTCCCAGTCCGCAGCAGAAGCATGGAACAGCCGCAGGCCCGCACGCTTCTCCAATCAGTTCGGCCGCGCCGCCATCGGCATGAACCGCAGAGCCCACTATGACGACGGCACCTCCCAGATGTGGGGCGATACCAACACCGCAAACTTTGTTGCTCTGGAAGGCGGCAACGACAACGGTGTTGAGCTGATGTACTTTTTCGATGAGCAGGAAAAGCTCACCGGCGTAATGGCAAACCTTTGCTGCCCCGCACAGACCGTGCAGCACCGCACCTTCGTCTCCTCCGACTTCTGGGGAAAGACCAGAAAGCTCCTGCAGGAGAAGTTCGGTCCCGATGTGAAGCTGCTGGCACTTTGCGGCCCTGCAGGTGACCAGTGCCCTGTGGATCTCATCCGCTGGGTTGAGCCTTACTCCGATGTGCATGATCCCAACATCAAACGGAACAATCCTCCAAGACGGAAAGCAGACCCCTCCATGTTCGACATTGCCGGCTCCTGGAAGGCAGGCCGCCGTGTGTATCACGAGATCGAGGATGCCTATGAGGACGCCCTGAAGGAGCTGCTCTCCCCCGGGACCTTTACCCACGAGGTCATGGATGTGGAGCTTCCCATCCGCATGGTCACCATGTCCGAGCGTGACGAAGCCGAACGCCGTCTGCAGGAATATGTGGAGAAAAACAAGGGCAAGACCTACACCTATGACGATAATGCCAGGATGCACGTCTATGCCGGTACTCTTGCCAGATTCGACTATCAGCAGAAGCACCATGTGTTCTCCGCAGAGATCCACGTGCTCCGCTTCGGCAATATCGCCATTGCCACCAACCCCTTTGAGCTGTTTCTGGATTACGGCAACTGGGTCCGCGCCCAGTCACCTGCAGAGCAGACTGTGCTTGTGCAGCTGGCAAACGGCTCTCTCGGCTACCTTCCCACGGAAAAGGCGGAACAGGGCGGTCACTACTCCGCTTATGTTTCCTCCGGCCTTACCGGGCATGTGGGCGGCGACATTCTCATGCGCCGCACCCTTACCGAGATCCAGAAGCTCTTCGGTGAGATCTGATGCACCAAAAAAGAACGCCGTATCCCGGATACGGCGTTCTTTTTTCTTGACAAACCGCTAAAAATTGACTACGCTGAGGGTAATCAATATCAGGAGGCTCGATTATGGAACTGTTTGATCTTACCGGTAAGCACGCCCTTGTTACCGGCTCTACCCAGGGCATCGGCTTTGCCATCGCCAAGGTCCTTGCCGAGCATGGTGCAAAGGTGTTCGTTCACGGGGGCACAAGTCTGGAAAAATGCGAAAAAGCAGCAGCGCAGATCCCCGGAGCGCAGGCTGTTCTTGCTCCGCTGGATGACCACAACTGTGCCGATACGCTGTATGCCGCCACGGGCACGCTGGATATTCTGGTGCTGAACGCCTCCGTGCAGATCAGAAAGCCCTGGCAGGAGATCACGGAAGAGGAATATGACAAGGTGCTGGATGTAAACCTCCGCTCCACGCTGACCCTCATCCAGAAATACGCGCCGGAAATGCAGGCGCGTCACTGGGGCCGCATCCTGTGCGTCGGCAGCGTGCAGGAATTCCGTCCCCACAAGGATATGCTCATGTACGCCGCAGGAAAATGCGCCATGCAGAGCATGGTGCGCAACCTTGGAAAGCAGCTTGCTCCCGACGGTGTCACCATCAACAATCTCTGCCCCGGTGTCATTGACACCCCCCGGAATTCCGGTGCCCTTGCGGACCCGGAATATGCCAAACAGGTGTACGCCGGCATCCCCATGGCATACGCGGGCATCCCCGAAGACTGTGCAGGCGCAGCCCTTCTCTTCTGCTCCGATGCAGGGCGGTACATCACGGGAGGCGAGCTTGTGATCGACGGCGGAATGCAGCTTTAAGCAGGAGGAACCGAAAATGGCATTCATTACCGGTAAATTTCCCGGCAGCTGTGTGGACAACATCGAAAATTACGCCGACCGCATTGAATGCACCCCCAAAGTGAACGCCGCTGTCCTCAGCCGCGGTCTGACAAACGGCCACCACGAGTTCCGCTGTCTCGCTGTGGGTACTGCCGGCGAAGAGGTGCATATTGTCGTTCACTGGCCGGAATATGATGTGGACAGCGCCGACCGCTCCAACGAGTACTGGTTTGTGGAAAGCTTTTACGGTGTGGCAGATCAGGTGGTCTTCACCGGCACGGATGAGCTTCACTGGCAGCGCATCGAAACCGTGTGGAAGGACGGCTGGGATCTTCACATCAAGGTCACCCTCCCGGAGGAGGGACACCTGTACGTCTCCGTAAACCTCCCCTTCACGGTAAAAGCGCTGCAGCAGGTCTGCGACAGGTTTGCTCCATGGCGTGTCACCGTGGGAAAGACCGCAGGCGGCATGGATATTCCCGCATTCCGTTTCGGCACGGGCAAAAAGGTCATCTGGCTGCAGGCAAACCAGCACGTTACCGAGGTCTGCGGCTGCCATGTGCTTGCCTCTCTCATGGAGTACATCTCCGACCCCGCTGTGGATCTGAAGGACTACACCTTTGTTGTCATCCCCTCCGTATCCATGGACAAGATGTTCATGGATCAGGAATATCCTGAGTATCCCGTGAACATCAACCGGGACTGGGGTACACGTAAGCAGCCGGAAACGAAGGCCATCCACGATTACCTTCAGGGCATGGCTGCCGAGGGTTACGAGATACTCGTGATGGTGGATATGCACTGCGGCTGGTGCCGTGTCGGCGACAGCGGCGGCAACATCACCGAGTACAATCACGGCTTTATCCCCAACGATTACTGGGAGCGGCGAATGAGATACACCCATGCGTTGCTTTCCGCACTGGACTACGAAAAACCGGACAAGATCTGGTGGTGCGATTTTCCGCCGGTGCAGACCTTCTTCCAATACGGCAGCCAGCTTTACGGCGCTCTTTGCTCCACCTATGAATTCAGCCGCTTCCAGATCTGGAACCGGGAAAAGGGCGATTACGATCCTTTGAGCCAGGAAGCGCTGGAAAAGCTCGGAAAGCAGTACGCAAAGTTCCTGCTCAGCTATGATTTTGAGGAAGTGTGACCTTGGACCGCATTGATCTGCATATTCACACCACCGCTTCCGACGGCACGGATTTTCCCTGCGCAGCAGCGGAAAAAGCCGCGCGTCTGGGTCTGCGCGCCATTGCCGTCACCGACCATGACAATGCCTCCGGTGTGGAAGAGGCCATAAAGCGTGGACGGGAGCTCGGTCTTGAGGTCATCCCCGGGGTGGAGCTTTCCACCGACTGGCGGGGACACAAAGCCCATCTTCTGGGCTACTTCATTGATGCAGCCTCCCCCGCCCTGGCGCCTGCGCTGAACTGGGCTGTGACCGAACGGGAGGAACGCAATGCCAAAATGGTCGCCCTCATGCAGCGGGACGGCTTTGACATCAGCATTCCCGACCTCATGGAGGAATTTCCCGGCACGGTGCTTGGCCGCCCTCACATGGCGGAGCACCTTATGCGGAAAGGATATGTTTCCTCCGTGAAGGAGGCGTTCAACAAATATCTTGCCGACGGAATGCCCTACTGCCTTCCCAAGGGACGGCTGGAGCTGGGACGCGCCATCGATTGTATCAAAGGCTCCGGGGGCGTGGCTGTTCTTGCCCATCCTCTGCAGTACGGTCATGATGAAAAGACCCTGCTCCGGTTCATTGACGATGCAAAACTCCTTGGCGTCAGCGGACTTGAGGCGGTTTATTCCGAGCATTCCCCGGAAGACGAGGCTCTTGTGCGCCGCCTTGCGGCGGAGCGCGGGCTCTGCATCACCGGGGGCAGCGATTATCACGGCACACGGAAGGCCGGTCTGGAAATGGGCATCGGCTTCGGCTCCATGTTTGCCGGGTACGACCTTCTGGAAGGCCTGAAAAAAGCCGCGGGAAAAATCTGATTTACGACAAAAAGAACTGTCCGGTCTGAAGACCGGACAGTTCTTTTTTACAGCTTTGTCACCTTGACACCGGGCCAGCTTCCGGCAATGGAAGCTTCTCTGCTGTGGCAGGTAAAGAGCAGCACCTGCCGTTCCTGCGCAATTTCCTGCAGAAGTTCCAGCGCGGTTTTCGCCCGCTCGTCGTCAAAATTCGTCAGCGCATCATCCAGCACGATGGGGCATGGCTCATCCCCGCTGAGAAGCAGACGGCACATGGCAAGACGCAGACTGAGATACATCTGGTCAAGGGCGCCCTGACTGAGATACAGCGCCTCTCTTGCCACATCATCCCCCTGAGGGGTCACAAGAGCCGCAAAAGTTTTGTCAAAGGCCACCTTGTCATACTTTCCGCCGGAAAGGCGTGCCAGATATTCGGAAGCGATCTTCCCCAGCATGGGGGAAAAACGGGTCTGCAGCTCCGTAGCGGCAGCTTCCATTTCCTGCAGAGCAAGGGTCAGGGCATCGTACTTTGCCTGATTTTCCGCGACCTCCTGCTCAAGGCTGCGGATCTGCCCGGCGATCACTGCCGGATCTCCGGAAACGCGAAGGGCCCCCTCCGCAAGGGTCAGCTGACGGAGCACATCCTCCCGTTTCTGCCGTGTACGCTCAAGCGCAGCCCGGGTATCCTCTTCACTGCGCATGGGAACGGGCAGATACTCCATCTCCTGAGCAAGGTCTCCCTCATAGCCGGAGCAAAGCGCCTCATAAGCACTCTGCAGCGCGGCGGCGTTTGCCTCTGCCGCCTGCAGCTCTTCCATGGCGGCACGGGTATCGGCAAGCAGCCGGGGGATCTGCCGGACATCCTGAAGACGGCCGTCAAGCAGCTGTGCCTTTTCCAGTGCGCAGTCTGCTGCGGCGCGGGCTTCCTCACGGGATGCGGAAAACCGTGTTTCCGCCTCAGCTGCGGAAGCCTGAAGGGTGCTCTCTCTTGCGCAGGCTGCGGAAAATGCGCCTGCATCACGAATCAGAAGCTCCGGTGAAGGATACCGGTACCTCGTCAGGAGCTGCTGCACTTCCTCCGTTGCGGGCATGGGCATTTTCCTGCCGCGCAGCACAAAGTAGGCTGCCACACCGCCAAGAAGCACCAGCGCACAGGGGATCAGAACCCCTGTTGCCGGGAACCACAGTACAGATGCCGCCCCGAGAAGAAGGGCGATCAGCGCTGCCGCAAGGGGCAGCATAAGCAGAGGGCTTCGTTTCGGCTTCGTCTGTTCCGCCTGCACAGCGGGGATCAGCTCCGCAAGCCTCGAGGCAGCTGTGCTGACTTCTTCTTCCGTCAGATCCGCAAAAGCAAATCGGTTCTTCGCTTCCAAAGCGGCTGCATGCTGCTCCTGCGCTTCGCGCATACGGTCATTTTCGGAAACGCAGGCACCTGCAAGGGTCTCGAAGGCAGCATAGGCTGCCTGAATATCTCCAAGATCCTCCGCCTTTACAGGTCTTCCGCGGTACTGCAGCCGCCGGCGCATGTTTTCCGCATCCTCTGCGGCAAGCCGTGCCTTTTTTCCCGCGTCAAGAATACGCTGCTGCTCGGACCGCTGGGAAAGCTTCTCATGGATCGCCAGATCCGCCTCCAGTTGTCCCTGCTGCTCCTGCAGCTTCTCCTGATATCTGCGCAGCTCCGCAAGCGCATTGTGCTTTTCCTCAAGCTCCTGCAGCCGGGTTTTCGTCTTTTCCAGCTCCTGCTGTGCCTTGACCAGCGTGCCGCCGCCTCTGCCGTTTTGCAGACTGCGCCGCCACGCATAAAGCCGCCCTGTCACCTCCGTGGCAGAAACGCTTTCATCTCCCGTGGACACGATGGCGCCGATGCGCCGTTCAAGCTCCGGTGTCTGACTCACCTGCACATTGCTCTGCCCGATAAAGGCAGTGCGGGCAAACACATCCTCCGGTACGCCCGTAAGCTTTTCTCCCGCCTCCAGACTGAAGCCGTCAAGCTCCTGTACCTTGTCGAAGGTACCCTTGTACACGGCGATGAGCTTATTCATGGGGAGATTCGGCCTGGAGGTGCGTTCCATGGTGATCTCCCGCCCGTTATGAGTAAGCTCCATGGCTCCCTGCATCAGCCCGCCCTGCCACGGGAGATAGCGCTTTTTGTCCGGCAGCATACCGGCCTTTTCCCGCTGAGAGGTGCTGACACCGTAGAGCATGGACCGCAGGAAGGCACACCATGTGCTTTTGCCCGATTCATTGGGCGCTTCCAGAATATTGAGCCCCCCGCCAAGCTCCAGCTTTGCATTTTCCAGAGTGCCGAAGGTGGCACGCATCTTCTGAATTTTCATCGCGCCGCCTCCCGATTCTCCAGTGCAGCCGCAGCATAACGCACCGCCATGGTGATCTGCTGCTTTTCCGCTTCATCCGCCGCATCGTAACGCGCCTTCATTCCGGTGAGGAAAAGTCCCCGCAGGCTGTCGTTATCCATGCCGTCCCAGATATCTCTGGGTTCTCTCGTCTCATCCTTCAGATCCAGCGCATAAACCTTTTCACTGAGGGCGGTGCGGATCTGCTCCAGAGGCAGCGCACCTGTATGCTCCCCGGTAAAGACGAAGCGATAAATATGCCTTGCCGCATCCTCCGGCAGAAGGGAAAGCACTGCCTCAAGGGGCTCGGTCTCCGGGGTAAGGACAACCGTGTTTACGGAATACTCCCGTCCCCCCATGGGAACAAAGCGAAGCTCTGCCCGTCCCTTATCCACCTCGCCCAGAAGCACGCCTTTGCTTCCCGTCTCGTCAAAGCCCCGTCCTTCGGGGCAGCCGGGGTACGCCCAATATGTATTCCCCGCCTTGTTTATGCCGCTGAAGCTGTGGATATGCCCCAGAGCAAGATAGTCCAGATTGGATTCCGCGATCAGCTTTTCCGGGGGAGGCCCGAAGCCGTTGTCCCCCACGGTCTCCCCATGGAGCACCATAAGCTCCACAGTGCTGCTCTCGGGAATGCTGAAGCCCCGCAGAAAGCTTCCGCCCCGGGAGGAATGGAACGCTGCGCCCCACACCCGTGCATTCAGCTCCGGGAGCATCACGGGCTTGAGTGCAGTGGACCGGAAGACGGTTACATTTTCCGGGAATTTCAAGGCTTCATAGGGAGAGGCAGGACAGAGATAGTCATGGTTTCCCGGTGCGATAAACACCTTTGCCCGCATGGAACCGAGAGCCTTCAGCAAGGTCTCATGGGTCTCATGGTAGGATGCGGCGCTGTCCAGCAGGTCTCCCGGCAGAAGCACAAGCTGAACACCGTTCTCGTTTACCATCTCCGCAAGCTTTCCCAGAAGCTCCCGCTGCTCCGCTCTGCGCTGCACAGCCTTTCTGGTCTCCAGCGCTTCAAAGGGCGAATCCATGTGAAAATCCGCCGCGTGCAGAATTTTGATGCCCATCAGTTCCTCCTTTCTCTTACCCGCACAGGTTCAACCCCTGTGCAAAGCCCCGTTTGCGTGTCGAGAGAGAACACTGCTCCCTCCATTTTGCAGCTCCCCGATGCGGATTCAAACCGTTGGGGAGGATTATTGAGAAACAGCGATACGGACTGCTCCGGACGGATACCAAGCACAGAACGCTCAGGTCCGGTCATGCCAAGGTCGGTGATATATCCCGTCCCCTTGGGGAACACCTCAGCATCGGAGGTCTGCACATGGGTGTGGGTACCCCAGAGGGCGCTTACCCGTCCGTCAAGGTAATACGCCATGGCAAGCTTTTCGCTTGTGGCCTCGGCATGGAAATCCACCAGCGTGAATTTCGGCTTCTCCCGCTCCAGAATGCTGTCTATCCGGAAAAATGGATTATCGGGACCGAAATTCATGTCGCATCTGCCGATGAGATTCACCACGCACACCCGGCCGAAGGAAGCCTCAAACATTCCCCAGCCCCTTCCGGGATTCTGGGGTGCCAGATTCGCCGGGCGCAGAATGTTCGGGCAGTCATCCAGATAGTCCTGAATGCCGTTTTTGCCGAAGGTGTGATTCCCGAGCGTGATCACATCCGCCCCCGCATCCAGAAGGTCTTCTGCCTGCCGGGGCATGATCCCTTTCACCGCCGCATTTTCCCCGTTCACCACGGTAAATGCGATCTGTTTTTCCGTTTTCAGCCGTCTGAGCTGTCTGCAGAGAAAATCAAGGCCGTTCTGTCCGCAGACGTCGCCGATAGCCAGTACCTTTACGATCATGCAGGAATTCCTTTCCAAAAAAGGGCATCCCCAGCGGGATGCCCTTTTATCTTGCTTTGCAGCTGCCATACTGCCCCGCTGCCCTCATCCATGCAGGGCGTTATCCCATGATCTGCATGGCTTTTGGACAGACGTGCGCTTCCATTACCGTATGGCTGCCGCCGTTTTCTCCGTCCCGTGTCCAGATGACCGGCTTATCCCCGATGATCCGCACATGGCTGGTATGGAGAAGCGTCAACAGTTCGCCGTTGTTGTAATTCTGAGAGAGCAGTCCCGCGATCTCCGCGTTCAGCTCCACAGGATTTTTCGGATGCTTCACAAGAAGCAGCTCAAAAAGGCCGTCATCCAGCACCGCCTCGCTTGCGGGAAACTTCAGAAGTCCCGCCACGGAGGTGGAGTTTGACACCGCGCCGAAGATATAATCCCCTTCCAGAACACCGCCGTCATGCTCAACGACAAGATGGTGGGGCGCAAGCTTCTGGATGCTTGCAGCGCCGCCCGCAAGATAGGCAAGCCACCCGAAGGCATTTTTGCTCTCCTGAGGCGTTGTAAAGGGAATATCCACGAAGGCGCCGAAGGCCATGACATACCCGAAATATCCGCCGCTGCCGCTCCCTACATCCACGGTTTTCGGCGTTCCCTCCACAATATGCCGCGCCGCCACATGGGGAAGCCGCGGGATACCGAAGGAGACCGCCATATCGTTTGTGGTGCCGAGAGGAATGTACCCCACCCGGGGACGTTCCTCCGGCGGCAGGAGCATGAGACCGTTGATGACTCCGGAAAGCGTACCGTCACCGCCCACACAGGCGATCACATCCGCATCTTTTCCGCGCTGAGCCACGATCTTCTCTCCATGCCCGGCATATTCGGTCATCACTACCGTGACGGCATTGCCGCCCCGGCACAAAGCGTAAACCACGCCGGAGAGAACGGAACGCGCCTTTCCCTTACCGGAAACGGGATTTACGATCAGCAGGATATTCTGCGGCATTCCGTTTCCTTTCCCGGAACACCTCAGATCACGCGGACGCGGACAACACCGTCGATCTGATACAGAGCATCGGCAAGGCCGTCATGGACGGAGTCCACATCGATCATGGTGTACGCATAAGTCTTATCCTTGCGGCCGGCATTCATCATGTTCTCGATGTTTGCGCCCTTGAAGGAAAGAGCCGTGGTGATCTTTGCGATCATCTCGGGGATGTTCTTGTGAATGATGCAGACACGTGCGCTGCCGCTTCTGGGCATCACGGCAGAGGGGATGTTCACGGAATTCACAATGTTGCCGTTTTCCAGATAATCGGCGATCTGGCGGGCAGCCATCACGGCGCAGTTATCCTCGCTTTCAGGGGTGGAGGCGCCCAGATGGGGGATGGCCACCACATTCTTTGCGCCGAGAACGGTCTTGTTGGGGAAGTCCGTAACATAGCGGGCGACCTTGCCGCTCTCCAGAGCTTCCAGCATATCCTCATCGCATACCAGCTCGCCGCGGGCGAAGTTCAGAATGCGCACGCCGTCCTTCATCTTGGCAAAGGTTTCCTTATTCAGGGTGTGCTTGGTGGAGGGCATGTAAGGCACATGGATGGTGATGTAATCGCACTTGGCGTAGATCTCATCCAGATCAGCGGCATGGATGATCCGGGAGGACAGACGCCATGCAGCATCCACGGAAAGGTAGGGGTCGTAGCCGTAAACGGTCATGCCCAGATCCAGAGCGTCGTGGGCGATCCGTGCACCGATAGCGCCGAGACCGATAACGCCCAGAGTCTTGCCCATGATTTCGGGACCTGCAAAAGCGCTCTTGCCCTTTTCCACCAGAGCAGGGATGTCATCGCCCTTGTCGGCAATGGACTTTGCCCACTCGATACCGCCCGCCACATCGCGGGAGGCAAGGAACAGTGCGCAGATGGCAAGCTCCTTCACGGCGCCTGCGTTTGCACCGGGGGTATTGAAGACCACAACGCCGTGATCTGCACAGGCATCCACAGGGATATTGTTCACGCCTGCGCCTGCACGGCCGATGCACAGAAGCTCCTGCGGATACTCCATATCGTGCATCTTGGCGCTGCGGACAAGGATAGCATCGGGATTGGCAATTTCGCTTGCAACTTCGTATCTGTCACCATCCAGCATGGCAAGGCCGGAAGGGCTGATCTTATTGAGAGTCTGTACCTTAAACATTCTATTCACTCCTTAGCCGTTTTTGGCTTCGAATTCCTTCATGAAGTCCACAAGAGCCTTCACGCCTTCCACAGGCATTGCGTTGTAGATGGAGGCGCGCATACCGCCGGTATTGCGGTGCCCCTTCAGGTTTGCAAAGCCCTTTGCGGTGGCTTCCTTCACGAACAGGGCATCCAGCTCTTCGTTTCCGGTGCGGAAGGTCACGTTCATGCCGCTGCGGGCAGCCTTCTCGGCAGCACCCTTAAAGAGCTTGCTCTCATCCAGGAAGTTATACAGCATGGAGCTGCGTTCGTTGCGGAGCTTCTCCATACCTGCGACGCCGCCGTTTTCCTCTACCCACTTCAGGGTGAGACCCAGCATGTAGATGGTGTAGCAGGGAGGCGTATTGTACATGGAGTCCTTATCGATCATGGTCTTGTAGTTCATGATGGTGGGGGTGTAAGGCAGTTCCTTGCCTGCAAGAGCCTTGTCAATGATGACAACAGCCATACCTGCGGGAGCCATGTTCTTCTGCACGCCGGCATAGAGCACGCCGAACTTGGACACATCCACGGGCTTGGAGAGGATGTTGGAGGACATGTCGCACACAATGGGAGCCTTGGTCTCGGGCACATAGTTCCACTCGGTACCGTAGATGGTGTTGTTTGCGCAGTAGTAGAAGTAGGAAGCATTGTCGGAAAGCTTCAGCTCATCCTGAGTGGGAATGGTGGTGTTATTGGTTTCCTCAGTGCTTGCCACGATGTTCACGTTGCCGTACTTCTTGGCTTCCTTGGCAGCCAGCTTTGCAAAGTTGCCGGTCACGGCGTAGTCAGCAGTGCCGTTTTCCCCCATCAGGTTCAGGGGAACTGCAGCAAACTGGAAGGTAGCGCCGCCCTGCATGAAAAGGATCTCGTGAGACTCCGGCACAGACATAACACGGCGGAGATCAGCCTTGACCTCATCAAAAATAGCCTGATAGATCTTACCGCGGTGGGTCATCTCCATGACGGACATTCCTGAGCCACGATAGTTCGTCATCTCAGATGCGGCCTGCTCAAGAACAGACAGGGGCAGCATGGAAGGACCTGCGGAGAAATTGTACACGCGATCGCTCATAATTAACACGTTCCTTTCGTGATTTAACGGGTTAAATACCCGGTTATTCTATTATACCAGTTTCTTCAGTATATCACAAGAGAATAATTCCATCAAGTTTTCCGTTTTTTACGCCGATAATTTGTACATTTGCAACGAGATTCCGGGCCCCCTGCCCCTTTACGGCAACTTCACAGTAGTTTTTGCCGTGTCCCTGCCAGAGACCGTCCTTCTCCGTTTCCAGCAGCACGGACAGCGTCTTTCCAACCTGCGCTTCCAGATATCTTCGGGTAAGCTTTTCCGCCACGGCAATGGCTCTCTGGGCTCGTGCCTTTTTCTCAGCCTTGGGGACCTGCCCGGGCATGGAATCGGCAGGCGTTCCGGGTCTCTGCGAGTACGGGAACACATGGAGAAAGGAAAAGTTCACCTTTTCGAGGAAGGCAAGGGTCGCGGAAAATTCCTCTTCCGTCTCCCCGGGAAAGCCGGTGATGAGATCCGCGCCGATGGCGCAGCCGGGAAAATACTTCCGCAGCAGCTCCGCAGCATCATAAAACTCCCGGGCGGTGTACCTTCTGTGCATCCGCTGCAGCGTGGCATCGCAGCCGCTCTGGAGGGAGAGATGGAAATGGGGACAGATGCCGGGGAGGGCTGCAAGTCTTCGGCAGAATTCCTCCGTCACCACCCGGGGCTCCAGAGACCCGAGCCGAAGCCTCGCCTCCGGGGCAGCCTTCGCCACGGCCTCCACCGCATCGGCAAGGGTGCATTTCGGTCGCAGATCCCGTCCGTAGGAAGCTACCTCAATACCGGTGATGACGATCTCCTGCACGCCCTGCTCCGCAATGGCCTTCGCACCTTCCGCACAGGCTTCCGGCGGAAGAGAACGGGAGGGTCCTCTTGTATAGGGGATCACACAGTAGGTGCAGAAATTGGAGCAGCCGTCCTGTATTTTGAGAAGGGCTCTTGTGCGCCCTTCAAGCCTCCCCGCAGGCAAAGGCTCAAACACGCGGCGCTTCAATGCCTCGTCATGGTGAAGGGTCTTTTTCTTTTCCGCATATGCCGCTTCCAGATCGGAGATCAGCGTCTCATGCCCGCAGCTTCCCGCCACCACATGGGCGCCCAGAGCTTCTCCGGCTTCGGGGCGAAGCTGGGTCCAGCAGCCGCACACGGCGTACACCGCCTCCGGTGCTTCTCCCATAAGTCTGCGCAGCGCCTGACGGGATTTGCGTTCGCTTTCCGCAGTAACGGCGCAGGAATTCAGGATCACCCCGTCGCAGCCTTCGGGCGAAAGAACGATCTCGTGCCCCTTCTGGCGCAGCAGCGCTTCCATCGCCTGAGATTCAAACTGATTGACTTTGCAGCCAAGTGTTTCAACATATATCTTCATACTTCTATCCTATGATCCGGACTGACGAAAATTGCACCGTTTTCGCCCATTTTTCCCCTTGCAGGCAAAAGCGGTTTGGGGGATAATAGACACAGCCACATCCCATATCGCTATTATAATGATTTTTGGGAAAAACTCAACAGAAATCAGGACAGAATATGACAGTATATCTGGATCATGCCGCCACAACACCGGTTTCCCCCACTGCGGTGCAGGCGGCTGTCAATGCCATGACTGAGGGATACGGGAATCCCTCCTCCACCCACGCACTGGGACGCAGCGCAAAGAAGCTTATGGATACCGCCCGCGCGCAGGTGGCAAAGACCCTCGGCGCAAAGCCGGGAGAGATCTTCTTTACCGCAGGGGGCACAGAGGCGGATAACTGGGCCATCACCGCAGGAATGCAGCACGGGAAACGTTTGGGAAAGCACTTCGTCACCACCGCCGTCGAGCATGACGCCGTGCTGGAAACCGCACGCCATCTGGAGCAGACGGGCTTCCGGGTGACCTATGTTGCCCCGGAGGCTGACGGAAGCGTAAACGCAAAGGCGGTCCTGGATGCTGTGGAGGCGGACACCGCCATGGTCTCCGTCATGCTGGTGAACAACGAAACGGGCGCGGTAAACCCCGTGGCGGATATTGCAAGGGGGCTGAAGGCCAAAGGCTCACGTGCGCTTCTCCATACCGATGCGGTGCAGGCCTATCTCAAGCGTCCCTTCACCGTGCAGCAGCTTGGCGTCGACCTTCTCACCGTCAGCGGACACAAAATTTTCGCTCCCAAAGGCGTTGGCGCTTTGTATATCCGCAGCGGACTTCATCTCACCCCCCTCATCTACGGCGGCGGTCAGGAGCAGAATCTCCGCTCCGGCACGGAAAATGTCCCCGCCATCGCAGCCTTCGGCGCTGCGGCGGAGGAAGGCTTTGCGGCAAGAGCGGAACACATCCCCTATGTTGCGGAGCTTGGCGCCCTTCTGCGGGAGCTTCTGCAGCGGAATGTACCTCAGGCGCAGCTTCTCTGCCCGGAAAGCGTCCCCGATATCCTCAGCATCAGCCTCCCCGGCTACCGCAGCGAGGTGCTGGTGAACGCCCTTGATGCCGCAGGCATCGCCATTTCCCGCTCCTCCGCCTGCAAGCGGGGCGGCAGAAGTCATGTCCTTGCGGCCATGAATCTCCCGGCGGCTGTCATTGACGGCGCTCTGCGCATCAGCATCAGCCACAGAAACACCAAAGAAGAGATCGAATACTTTGTCCGGAGCCTTGCAGAAGCTGCAGCCTCCCTCCGGCACAGATAAGGAGGATTTCCATGATTTTCCCCAACACCGAATGGACCCGAACCTCCCCGGAAGCACAGGGCATTGAGACCGCCGCTGTGCACGCTGCCCTGAAAGGGATCCTCTCTCAGGGAGCGGACCTGCATAACCTGCTGATCCTGCGGAACGGCGCTCTTGTCTTTGAATACTATGCCGCAGGCTACGGTCCGAATGTCCCCCATCAGCTTTATTCCGCAAGCAAGACCTTCACCTCCATGGCTGTCGGCGCCGCCATTGACAGAGGGCTTCTTTCTCTGGATGACAGCGCGGCGGGCTTCTTCCCCGAAGCCAACACCTCGGGACTCCAGAAAGCCATTACCGTGCGGGATCTTCTCATGATGTCCTCCGGGCACGAGGCCGATCCCTTTGATGCCGTGATGCTCCCGGGAAACGACCCCCGCTGGGCAAAGATCTATCTGGAGACCCCGGTGAAGTATACCCCCGGCACCCGTTTCCAGTATGAGACAGGGGCAACCTATATGCTGGGCGCCATCCTCACCCGCATCACGGGAAAGCCTGTTCTGGAACTGGAAAAGGAATGGTTCCTGAATGACATCGGCGTAACGAGCGCGGACATGATGCTCTCTCCCGAAGGCTGCAGCACCGCCGGCACCAATATGGAAATGTGCGCTCCGGATATGGCAAGGTTCGGTCTTCTGCTTCTCAGCGGCGGAAACTGGAACGGAAAGCAGCTTCTGCCCAAATGGTATGTGGAAGAGGCCTCCAAACGGCAGATCCACTCCGTCACCCCCGGAAACAACGAATATAAGCTCGAAGCCCGGCAGGGCTACGGCTACCAGACATGGCGCTGCAGCTATAATTCCTGGCGCGCAGACGGCATGTGCGGTCAGCTCATCCTCATGTGCCCCGATCAGAACATGGTGGTCACCGCCAACTGCGCCATGGATAACGCAAGGGCAAATCTTCTGGTGGACAGCGTGCGGGATAATCTGCTGCCCGGCATCCACGAAGGCGTACTGCCCGAAAATGAAGCTGCGCAGAAAGCGCTCTGCGGGTATATCACCTCCGTCACCGCGGATGTGAAGCCGGAAGGTGCAGAAGTCCCCGTGGGCAGCTGGAGCTTCGATCCCGCAGGAAATCCGCTGGGTCTCTCCTTCCTTGCGGTGGATGAAAAGCATGTCACCGTGAAAATGAAAAACATCTCCTGCCGCCTTCCCTGGAAATGGAACGGCATCGCCTTTTCCGGAAACTGCATCTTTACCGTGGGCGGCTGGAAGCACGTGCCTCTGGGCGCTTCCATGACATGGCGGGATATGGCATATCTCCACATTCATGCCTTTGCCGAAGCCCATACGGAGGATCTTGGTCTCTGCGTAAAGGACGGCGCGCTCACCGTTTACGGGGACAGCAGTCTGGCCGGAAAATTCACTGCACATTCTCTGTAAAAGCATACTCCGCAGAATTCGGCAGATACTATCCGTGAAACAACTTCACGGAGGTAAACGATATGCATCGCATGAACACCATGGACTTTCTCAAGGGCGTAGGCGCCGGTATGGCAGCAGGTGCTGCCATCGGCATGCTGGTATCCCCCAGACAGAAGAAGTGCAAAACGGGTCTCTCCCGTGCGCTTCATTCCGCCGGGGAGATCATCGACGGTCTCTCCTGCGCCATGGGACTGTAACAAAAAATGCCCGGAACCGTTGGTTCCGGGCATTTTTCTAAACTTTACACGTTGAACAGGAAGTTGACGATGTCGCCGTCCTTCATGACGTACTCCTTGCCCTCGCTGCGGACAAGGCCCTTTGCCTTGGCGGCTGCCATTGCGCCGCAGGTCTTCAGATCCTCAAAGGCAATGACCTCTGCACGGATGAAGCCGCGCTCAAAGTCAGTATGGATCTTGCCTGCTGCCTGAGGAGCCTTGGTGCCCTTTTTGATGGTCCATGCGCGGCACTCATCGGAGCCTGCGGTCAGGAAGGAGATGAGACCGAGAAGGGCATAGGAACTGCGGATGAGCTTATCGAGACCGGACTCGTTGAGA
>JAFQKD010000094.1 GCA_017397075.1 Oscillospiraceae bacterium
CCGTCCGCCCCGGCAGCAAGACGCGCTGCGGCAAGACCGCGGGCGGTTTCCGCTGTATTCAGCGTGATGCCGTTGGCCTCGGTTTCCAGACAGGTTTCCAGACAGCCGGGAATTTCAATGCCGGGAAGGGCCTGTTTCCAAGGGCAAAGATCAATGCCGGAATCCGGACTTCCCCAACGGGGAGAGGGGACGATCATATCCACAAGACCTTCCCTTACCCAAGTACGGGCATCGAAGCCAAAACGCAGTGACTGGTCGATATCCCGGTTAAGGCGCACTGCCAGACGGATGGGGTGACCAAACTTCGCTTCCGCTTTGCTTAAGATGGCTTTGACCCGACGGACAAAGCCGTTCATGATTTCGGTGCAGACACCCATGTCCTCGTCAAGATAGCGGAAGCAGTAAATCTCCCGCATGAAGTCCAGCTCAATGCCGTGCACATCGTAGCGCAGGAGCTGCTCTTCAATGTAGCAGAGCATAGTCTCCCGCACTTCGGGGACGTTGTAGTTCAGACAGTTTCCGAAATATCCGTATTTCTCCCCGAGAAGCCAGCCGTTTTCTCTGGCAAGCAGCTGAAAGCGGCTCTTGAGACAGGCATCGGGATGACAGTCATTCATACGAATGGTGAGCCAGGGACGGATACCGATCTCTCTGCAGCGGCGGATCCATACCCGGAAGGGATCCACACCGTATTCTTTGTTCAGCTTATAGATACCGCGGTACCGCTCAGAGAAATCAACGACTTCGCCGTCATATTCCTGTTCCGCAAATTTATCGGCATAGTCGGTGAATACTTGAGAGTCTGTGGCGGAGTATTGACCGAAAATCGCAAGCAGGACATCCGTCACCGCAGTGCCGCAGGAGAGATCCACGATCGGATAGAGAAGCTCCTCGGAAAATGTTTCCGCATCGGCTGCGGAATTCAGAAAGCTTTGCAGTATGGAATCTACATCAATGTTGCTGTACATAGCTGTTCCTTCTCAAAAAATTATCCGATATCCAGTTCCACCCAGGAGAGGCGGATGCTGTCCGTTTTCGCAGTGACCTTCAGCGTCTGGATGCTCCCACAAGGGGCGGGGACGGAAACAGAGAAGCATTTTGCGTTTTCCGGAACGACATTTTTGGGTTCGGGAAGTTCGCAGGGCTCAAATCCGGTGAGAACATTACCGTTCATGGAGACCTCCGCGCTGCAGATGCAGCCTTCTTCCAGAACCGCAAGGAAGGTAACGGACTTTTCGGAGGGAATGTTTCCCGTGCGGAGAGAAAGCTCACAGCTTTCGCCCTTGTTCAGGGTCACCGGAAGCGGCTCCCAGTTGGTGAAAGGCTTCGGGCAGGTGGCTGCATCCTGCTTCTGGATAAAGCAGCGGACGGGATGGCGGTATATCTCCTCCATGCTGCCTGCGGTGGCCTGAACCTCGTGATCTCTGCCCCGCTTATTGTCGTGCTCACCGAAATAGTTGTACAGATAGATTTCGTCAGCACCGGCGGCAAGATGTCCGGCGGCAAGCCCCCGGGCGGTTTCCGCTGTCATGAGGGCAATGTCCCGGTCTGCGGAAAGCACCGCTTCCAGACACCCGGGAATCTCCACACCGGGAAGCTCCCGCTTCCAAACATCAAAGGGGATGCCTGTATCCACATTGCTCCAGCGGGGGGAGGGGACGATCATATCCACAAGGCCTTCTTTTGCCCATGTGCGGGCGTCGAAGCCGAAGCGGAGGGATTGGTCGATATCCCGGGTGAGACGGACGGCAATGCGGATGGGATGGCCGAACTTCTCTTCAGCCTGCTTCACGATGTACTTGAAGCTGCGGACAAAGTCATTCATGATCCCGGTGCAGACGTCCATGTCCTCTTCCAGATAGTTGAAGCAGTAAAGCTCCCGCTGGAAGTCCAGCTCCACGCCGTGCACATCGTAGCGCATCACCTGCTCCTCCAGATAGCGGAGCATGGTCTCCCGGACCTCGGGAACCTTATAATCCAGACAGTTGCCGAAATATCCGTACTGCTCGCCGATGATCCAGCCGTTTTTCTTTGCCAGCTGCTGGAAGGTGCTTTTGAGGAATGCATTTACATGGCAGTCGTTCATGCGGAAGGTAAGCCACGGGCGGATGCCGATCTCTCTGCAGCGGCGGATCCAAACGGCATAGGGATCTGTGCCGTATGCTTTGTTGATCTTGTAAATGCCCCGGTACTCTTCGGTAAAATCCACAGCCTCGCCTTCGTATTCCTTCTGCAGGAACTTATCGGCATAGGTGGTGAAAACTTCGGAGTCTGTGGCAGAGTACTGGCAGAAGATATCGAAAAGAATGTCGGTGACGAAGGTATCCTTAGACTGATCCACAAGGGGATAGAGAAGTTCTTCGGTGAACACAGGGGCATCGGAAACACCGTTCAGAAACGGGGTCACGATGGAATTGATGTCGATGTTGTTATACATGGGGAGGATCCTTTCTGTGAGTTGTTGGATTCATTATAGCAAACCTGCCCGTTTCGTCAATTGCCGAAGGGCGCGTGTTTTGGAGGATGTGTCGTGTGGGGAAATGTGCGGCAAAACGAGGCTTGAATTTTACATTGAGGTATATTATACTTTGGGCAAATCTAAGAAAGGAACGCTCAGCCTGCACATGCATGACAGCGGCAATTCCGGGAAAGTCTCCATGAAGATAAAGGCATGGCGATCAATCACCGACTGACAGGGAAAACGGGTTGTACCTTAACAGTAAAAAGCAGAAGCAGGAGGATACATATCATGCAAAAACTCGGGTCAACATCTCGTATTTGCATTCAGGCAGCAGCGGAGGCGGTTCCGGCAGCGGCCGCGCTTTGCCGATATTTGAAGGAAAGAGGGATGACGCAGACGCGTCTTGCGGAAGACAGTGAAGCGGGAGAGCTTCAGGTCGTTTTTTCGGTGCCGGAAGCGGTAAGCGGATGGGAAGAGGATCAATATTCTGTGTACGGCAGCGATGGCCGTATCCGGATCCAGGCGATAAATTCTGCAGGATTTTTTGCCGCAGCCGGTGCGGTGCTGTTCGGCCTTCGGTTCTGCGCGGACGGGCACATGGAGGTGCCGCAGTATGACCTTTCCGGCGCACCGAAGATGACTTACCGTGCATCGCTGCTGTCTATCCATCAGCAGGATAACGGGTATAAAAACTGGTCCCGGGAGCAGTTTGCCGCATACATGGAGGATCTGGCGCTTTGGGGCGCAAACGTGGGCATGTATCTGGTTCTGCAGTTTGGTCAGCGGAGCAGGAAAACCTTTGAAGCCGGAACGGCGGAGGCTGAGCAGTGGGAAACGATCCGGCAGCTGCCGGAGCTTGTCGGGGATATGGGGCTGAAGGTAGGCATGTACTGCGGCCACAATGATGTGTTTGCAGAGGATGTGCAGAAGCTTCGGTATGCCACAGATGGACCGGCGGTAACGATGTTCGCCGCCTCGGAAAAGAGCGTATGTCCGTCATACCCCGGAGCGGCAGAGATGATCGTTCAGCGCAGACGGGAGCTTTTCGAAAAGCTGAAGCGGGTCGATGCACTGTATCTGCCCCTGAGCGATTTCGGTGGCTGTGCCTGTGAGGATTGCCAGCCCTATGTGAATACCTATCTGAAGGTATGCAGAGGGATCGCTGACTGTCTGCGGGAGGTGCATCCTCAGGCAAAGGTATACCTCAGTGCGCAGATGATGACCAGAGAGGGCGTGCTTGACTATCTGATCCCGTATCTGTGCGGGACGGACAGCGACTGGGTAGACGGGATCGTCTATGGCTGCCACGGAACGGCGGTTTCCGTCCCCGAACTGCGGGAGAAGCTTCCTGCCGGGAGGTATCAGATCCTTGCATATCCTGAGGTCACCATGTCCGACAACTGGGGAAGGATCGGTGCGGTTCCGTGGATAAAGCATCCGGCCTATGATATCGAGCATGTGTTTGACGCGGGAACCTACTGCAACGGAGTTGGCGATTGGGGAGAGTCCTCTACACTGACACTGGACAGCAGCCTTCCCATGGGGTATGACATGGATACCATGTACGATCAGCTGGACGGAGCCTTTACCTATTCCGAGGGACTGCACGACGATATTGCCAAGTATACCTGGATCCGCTATTGCTGGGATCCAACCGGAGATCGGGTAGGGTTTGCAAGGGACTACTGCCGGCTGTATTTCGGCGAAGAGGCAGCCGATATGGCGCTGGAGGCCGTTCTGCAGATGGAGGAAACCAGCTATCGGCGTATTCTCAAGGCGTTCTGTCCGCCGCTGACCGCAAATGATAACGGAACGGGGCGGGAAAACAGCCGCCGGGTGAAAGCGCTGACGGAAAAGATGCGGACGATGATGCCGGCGTGGGCGGTAAACGGCTGGCGGTTCAAAATGCTGGAGCTTCGTGCGCGGATGGACGAGGCGGCGTTCCGTGCTGTGGAGGAGCAGATCCCGGAGACGGAAAAGGATGCACTTATCGATCTTGCGGAAGAGATCTATGAGATGACCGGGCAAATATCCATCGTTCCTGCCGGCACGCCATGGAGCAGAGAAAAGGCGAGAGAGCTTTTGGCGAAACTGCTGTATCCGCCGAAAACGATAGAGCTTGTTGCACCGACGGCACCGCAAAGTGATGAATGAAAGAGGATGATCGAAGTGAGCAAATATGACAGTGGGAATTTCGCAAAAGCCTACTATGACAGGGGCGTAAACCCTCTGCGTTACCGTGAGGGCATGACGGCGGAGGAGCGCGCTGCGTGGCAGAAAGCGGTGAAGGAAAAGGTGCGGGAACTGATGGCCTTTTCGGAGGAGATGTACGAAACACCTGTCGTGAACCACCTCAAGCGGAAGGATCGGGGATTTTACTATATTGATAAGTATGAGATCAGTCCCGAACCCGATCTGTGGATGACGTTTTTCCTGCTGACGCCGAAAAGCGCTTCGGAGGAGAACAAAACCCCCGGCGTGCTTTGCACCCCGGGAACGGGCTGGACAAAAGAATGTCTTGCCGGTGAGGAATTCTGGGATCTGGAATACGAACCCTCTCAGCCGCCCCATGGACTGAACCATCGGTATTACTATGCCAACGCTATGGCACGGCACTATGTGGAGCATGGGCTTACCGCCCTTGCCTGTGAAGACCTTGGTAACGGGGAGCACGGCGGAATGCACCCGAATGAGGTGGAAAAGCTCCTCATCGGTCAGGGCAGAACCATGATGGGCGTCACTGTGGAGATCCGATATGCGCTTCTGCAGTGGCTGAAAAGCCGTCCCTGGGTTGATCGGGAGAAGCTCGCCGTCAGCGGGCATTCCCTCGGGGTGGATTCCCTGATGCTGACGGTGACCCTTGACGATGATGTACAGGCGTTCGTCTATAACGACTATATCTGCGACTGGAAGGAACGCATCAGCTACAATTGTCCGCCAAGTCCCATGCCCACTGTCTGCTGGCACATGTATTCCGGGATGCACCGCTGGTTCTCTTATCCTGATCTGCTGGCGGCTTATGCCCCGCGCAAGCTGTTTATTACCGAGGGCGGTCCGACGGTATATCTGGAACGGCTCAAAAAGGTCTATGAGGACCTTGGGGCAGGGGAAAATTTCCGCTATGACTATTACCCGGACTATGCCGACCCGAAAAATCGGCTGTACGACGGCAAGTCCATGTTCAAGGGCATGACGGAAACAGAGTATCTCCAATTCTGCAATGTGGTTGCGGAAAAGCACTACTTCAAGTTCGAGACCGCAGTGCCGTGGCTGGAAGAGGCCATGAAATAAGTAAAGCGCGGAAGCCAGGCTTCCGCGCTTTTTGCCATCAGAAATGTTCTTCGATCCAAAGGGGCTTCTGGTAAAACACCTTGTCAAGATTTGCAGCGTTGTGAATTTTCACATCCGTGAACAGGGGGAGGTTTTCGCTATCGATGCGGCCGAGAATGCCGGAGGAGAAGGCGTTGATGGTCATCTCGATGTCCGGCGTGCCGCCCCGGGTGACTGTGGTCTCCCTCCCGAAGGTGACGGTGAAGCAGTCGTTGTTCCACGGGGCATAGATATCATCATAAATCCTGATGCAGACGGAGCCTTCGCCCTTATATCTTGCCATCTTCAGCACCTCTTCCGCATCCACAACACGGGAAACACCTGTATTGCAGATGGTGCGCTCCACATTCCGCTTGCCCCAGCCTGCCCAGTTATTGAGGACTGGGGAGAGATCCACATTTTCCGGCAGCGGCAGAATGAGGTGGTCGCCGTAGGGGCGCTGGGTTTCAAAATAACTCAGAACACCGCGCAGCGCGGCAAGGTCAGTATACCAAAGCTCGGTGACGGCAAGATTCTGGGTAAGCTCACCCTGAGGCTCGGCAATGTAGCTGAAGAAAGCGTCGGGGGTGCCGTCGGTGTAATGGACAAAGCTTGCGTGATCGGTGGTATAGTTGCTGCGGGACTTCAGGAAGTTTTCCCAGTTCTTTCCGCTGCGGATGGTGAACAGGTTATGCTGCTTTGCAAACTGCAGGAACACTCTGCGGATATCCTCCTGCATCTCCGGGGAATCGTCATAGCCCTTTACAAGTCCGTAACGGACAAACCTGGTCTTATCCAGCGGGATGCGCCATTTTGCGCACTGGGTGCTGACATCGTAGCCATACTGGCGGTAGTAGCTCTCCTCGAAGCCGTAAAGGTGGGAGATGTACTGCTTCTGCTCCCGCATGATCTCGAAGGAGCGGGCATAGATCTGCTTCAGCGCGCCCTTTTTGGGGGAATTGAAGTCGGAGATCACGCCGCCGATGCCGCTCATGCGGCAGGGCTGGCCGTCAAAATAAATATCGTAGTTCAGGACCTCCTGAGCGGCATAGAGCGTGCCGTCCAGATATGCACCGATGCGGAAGAAGTATTCACCCTGTTCGGCATCCGCTTCCCTGTGCTTGCGGATAACAGTCTCCTCGTCTTCCCCGTCATTCCAGACCTTTGCCCGGAAGAGGATGGAGGAAAGCCTGCGGTAAGGCAGAATGTCTTCTGCGGGGATCATGCGAAGCTCGTAATCAGACATGGAAAAACCTCCTGCAATATTGCTTGTATCGAGCATACCACAGAACGGCGTGCTGTGCAAGACTCAGCCGTAACCCCAGTTTGTCAGCTTCCAGCCGCCGAAGAGCTTCCGCTCCAGCTCCCAGCTGTAATTGCTGTAGACCTCGTTGGGAGTGAGACTTCCCTCCGTGTTGGGGCCTGTTCTGAAGGAGGTGTAAAGCCGGATGGTGCGGTCATCCTCCGGGGGATTTTCCGGGTCTTCTTCATAGGAAATGGTAAGCAGCGTCCAGTCCGTGAACAGAACAAAGTACCGCTTCACCACTCTCATGGCGGAGATGATCTCCCACCGGGAATAGACATCGGAATCTTCGATGATCCGCGTGGCATGCAGCGTGTGTCCGCACCCGGTGAGAAACAGGGCCGGGAGCAGCAGTGCAAGGATCAAAAGCCGTGTGATCTTCATGGCTGCCTCCTTTATACGGTTCATAAGATATGTATACCACGGATGCGATCCGGTTTCCACCGTTTTGGAAAAGCTTCAGAAAATCTTAAGGTTGACAGGCGGTAAGAAAGATGGTATAAGCGAAAGAGGAAATCTGCTAAGGAGCGTATGCCATGTTTTATATGCTGGATGGTTACCTGAAAAACAAATATTACGACACACTTTCCCCGCTTTCCCCCTGCCTTCGGGAGGCGGAGATTTTCCGTCTTACCGTGGAGGAAATGCCGCTGGAAATTCGGAAAGGGGATGAGTTTGCCGGGTGGTACGGGTTTGCGGATGAATATGCGCCCGTGACGGAAGCTGTCCGTGAATTTCCCCGCGTGCCGGGGATCTCGCCCGAAAAGGAGGCGCTTCGCCTCGACATGGCCCGGGAGGTGCAGATGGAGGTCGCTTTCTCCGCCGCCCATACCTGTATCGATTATGGGAAGGTGCTGCAGGAGGGTCTTGCAGGCTACAGGCAGAAGGTGGAGCGCGCCCTTGCCGCTTCCCCGGAAAGCGAAATGCTTCGCGCAATGGAGCTTTCTCTCCGCGCTGCCTGCCGATATGGGGAGCGGTTTGCCGCTCTTGCCGCGGAAAAAGCGGCAGCGGAAACGGATGCAGCGGAGAAAATGCGCCTTGCGGAGATCGCCAAAGGCCTTTCAAGAGTGCCGCAGTACGGCGCGGAGACCTTCCGCCAGGCAGTACAGAGCATCTGGCTTATGCATTCGCTTATCCCCATGGCAGAGCGCTCATGGGCAAGTATTTCTCTCGGGCGGATGGATCAGTATCTGTATCCTTTTTACAGGACGCATCTGCAGCATGGCGGAACGCGGGAAGAGGCAAAAGCTATCCTGAAGCATCTGTTTTTGCTTCTGGATTCCTATGGAGACGGTGCCTGTGCCATGAATATCGGCGGTATGGATGCACAGGGACGGGAGAAACTCAACGAGCTGTCCTTCCTCCTTCTGGAGGTGGAAAAAGAAATGGCGCTGCGTGCGCCCATATTCGTGCTGCGGGTCAGCGAAAACACCCCGGATGCGGTGCTGGACAGCCTGATCGATTTTGACCTGTTCAAAATCGGTCAGCCTACCTTCTACAGTGAGGAAAACTGCCGCAAGGCGGTGATGCACCGGGGGATCTCCGAAGCGGAGGCGGCCGGCTTTTCCTGCAACAGCTGCATGGGTCTGATCCTTGCCGGGCAGGAATTTGCGGATATGTGGGGCGTGAAATTCAATGCCCATCTGCCGCTGGAGCTTGCGGTAAGCGGAGCGCCTTTCCACGGGAAACTGCCTGTAAACCTCCCGAAATGTGATCCCGTGACGGATTTTGAATCTCTTCTTCGGGGATACGGGCACTATTTCCGTGCCCTTGCCGCCCTCTGCGGTGAGCTTTCTCTTGCCTATGCTGAAGAAGTGGCGGCGAATTCCCCGGATCCGCTGCTTTCTGCGCTCACGGAAGGATGCATAGAAAATCGGGCAGACCGCGCCGTCGGCGCAAAATATAACACCGTTACCGTGGAGACCATGGGGCTTACCAATACCTGTGATGCGCTTATGGCCATAAAGCAGCTGGTGTTCGAGGAAAAACGCTATGCCCTCGGGGAGATGATCGCTGCGGCAAAGGCAGATTATGCCGGATACGAAACCCTGCGGCAGAACATCCTCCGCTGCAGAAAGTACGGCGAAAACGATGGGGAGATGAACGACCTCGTCCGCCGGGTAACCGAAATTGCGGCAGAAGCCTGCCGCGGGCAGAAAAACGGAAACCGGATGTACCTGCCATCCCTCCATACGATCGATGCGAATGTATGGTACGGCATGACCCTGCCCGCCACCCTTGACGGCCGCAAGGGGGGAGAGCCTGTGGGAAAAAATGCAGACCCCTCCTTCCTGCTGCAGAAAACGGAGCACACCAGCGTGATCCAGTCTGCTGCCGCCGTGGTGCAGACGGAATTTTCCGGCGGTCAGCCCATAGACCTGTATTTTGATAAAGCATGGTTTGCGGAGAAGTCCACCAGAGATAAGATCCGCGCCCTTGTGCGTACCTATTTCCGTCTGGGGGGTCTGCAGCTGCAGGTAAACAGCGTGGATCTGGAGCTTTTGAAAAAGGCGCATCCCGATCCGGAAAAATATCCCCATGTCATTATCCGCAAGGGCGGCTACAGTGTCCGTTTCAGTGAACTGGGGAAGGAAGCCAGAGAAGAGTTTATGGCGGTCATGAGCCGCTACTGAGAGGAGCGCAGCATGGAAGCTGAAAAACGGGAGATCCTTTCTTCTCTTTTGGGGGCGGAGCTTTATCCCGTCTGGGAAGCGCTCTGCGCCGCCATCGAGGAAAAATACGACATGGACAGAATCTGGGATAAAGGCTACCGGGATTGGGTCTGGGAATATAAATACCGCCGGGGAGGGAAGACCCTCTGTACGCTCTATGCCAAAGAAATGGCCATTGGCCTGCAGATCATCTTCGGAAGGGATGAGCGGGCAAAGGCGGAAGCAAAGCGGGAGGAAGTTTCCGCGGAAGTGTACCGCGTGTATGAAGAGGCGGCAACCTTCCATGATGGGAAATGGGTCATGTTCCTGCCGACGGATGCGGCAGCGATTTCCGATTATCTGAAGCTGCTTGCCGTTAAGCGCAGGCCGAACCGCAAATAATCTTTTCAGCGTCCCGTTTGCATGATATAATCAGGGGAGCGAGGAGGGACTGCAATGAAACTGAAATATCTGGGAACTGCTGCGGCAGAAGGAATGCCCGCGCTGTTCTGCAGCTGTGAAAACTGCGAAAAAGCAAGACGGCTCGGGGGCAAAAATATCCGCTCCCGGTCTCAGACCATGGTGAACGATGATCTTATCATCGATTATCCGCCGGATGCCTATGCCCATTCCGTCCGGTTCGGCATCGATCTCACAAAGATCCGCTATCTTCTGGTGACCCATCGGCATGAAGATCATTGGTTTCCTCAGGATCTCCGCTATACAAAACCGGGATTTTCCCATCCCGCGAAGGACTGGCAGGGGATGCAGATCTTCGGCAGCGAGGACATCCGCGCCGATGTGGAAGAGCTGCAGAAAGCCGATGTTCGCGGCATCGGGTATACCCTAATCGAACCCTTTAAGCCTTTCCGCGCCGGGAAGTATACCGTTACTGCCCTGAAGGCATGGCACGGTACGGACCATCCCTATAACTACATCATTTCCGATGGGGAAAAAACCGTGCTTTACGATCACGATACCGATCTCTTTACGGAAGAGACCTATGCGTATCTGAAAACTGCGGGAGTGCGCTTTGACCTTGTGTCCATGGACTGCACAAACGGTGGTCTGGAAAACGTAAATTACCGGGGACATATGGGCTTGGAAAGCAACCCTGTCTGCCGTCAGATGCTGCTGGATATCGGCGCTGCGGATGAAAAAACCGTGTTCGTGGTGAACCACTTCTCCCACAACGGTACATTTTCCTGCCATGAGGACATGGAGCCTAAGGCTGCGGCGCTGGGATTTCTTGCCTCCTATGATGGGCTGGAGATCGAAATATGAGCATCCAACCGGAATTTCGTCCTCTTGCGGAATGCACTGCGGAGCGATGCAAAGACCTTTTGGGCGAAAATTACGCCGCTGCGTATCTCCATGGCAGCCTGTATATGGGGGATGCGGTTTGCGGCGTATCGGATCTGGATGTTTATCTTGTGACGAAAACACCTGTAAATGAAGTGCTTCGGCAGCGAATTTTGAAGCTGGAAGATGTGCTTCTGCAGGAATTTCCCGTGGTAAGCGAGGTGCATCTTGCGCTTCATGATGAAGCAGCTCTGCGTGACGATGCCTTTGCCCGATTCGTTCTGCGGTATAACGCAATGCTGCTGGGCGGCGAAGATATTGTGCGCCGTTTGGAGGAAAGAGGAGCCGCGCGGATTTATCCCGATGCAGCCATGGCAAAGGGGAGGCTTGCGTTTGCGCGGTCATGCTTTCAGGATGCCCTTGCGGGAAAGCAGCCGGCCTGCACAGGTCCTGTTCCCAAGGAGCCCTGCTGGGCGGCGCGGAAATTTGCCCGCTACTTTGTTGTGGTGGAGGGGGCGTATTTTCTGATGACGCGGGGGAAATTCACTGCATTTACGGCAGAGGCGGTGCTTCCCGGTTTGCGGGAGGAAGCGCCTGATTTTGGGGAGGAGCTTTTGCTTGCGGAACGGGTTTTGCGGGATGCAAAATCGGCAAATTTAAGCGGTGAGGATTTTTTGCGGCGCATTCAGCCCTTTGCGGAATGGATGTTCCGCTGTATGGAAAAGAGTGACGGAGGAAAAATATGAAACGAGTGATGCTGATCCTTTGCAGTGTGGCGCTGCTTCTGAGTCTCAGCGGCTGCGGCATTCTGGATATGCTGCTGGAAGATTTTGCTGCCGTAAAAGAGGACGGCAGTGCGCTGCAGAACATCATTCCCGACATGGGGAAGGATGAAGCGGAAGAAGAGGAGCCTTACGAAGAGACGGAAAGCGATGGCGGCGGGTACGGCACAGGCACAGCCCTCCCGGAAGAGCCCGGCCTTCCCGATCCCGTGCAGGCAGACCCGGAGGCGCTGGAGGATGCCCTGTTTTTGTACAGCTGGTTCATTGACGCGTCCCTTGTGCAGACGGATTGGGATTACACCCTGTATGAGCTTTACCGCTGCGATATTTCCGGCACCATGGCCATGGATCTCGGACGCTGGGGTGAGCCCTATTCCATCAGCGGCTTCTTTCTTGCCGATCTCAGCAATGACGGTATCCCCGAGCTGATCCTCAAAACCGGGGAAGTGGAGCAGGAATTCTTTGTTTACACCGCAAGAAACGGCGTTGTGGACTGTACAGGCTACGGCTACATGGATAACCAGACGGGGACGGATGTGCTTTCCCGTTACTGGGATCCCGAAACCGGGGAATACATCACCGTTTCCACAGGCGAATCCGGCAGCGGAGCGGGAAATTACGGCTTTGTGTACTACGTGGCGCAGGATCTTTCCGTGCACGAAGCGCCGTTCTATACCATGGATGAGTATGACGAGTATAACGGTTATTACACAGCGTATTATTATGACGGCGCTTCCGTCAGCGCTGAGGAGTACGATGCCCATAAAGCGGAGTTCTTTGACGGGCTGATTTTTGCGGAGACCTATACCCACTACACCTTCGGCGAAAATCGCTATGCCGTCTTTGACGAAGCATCTGCCCTCTGGATGCCGTAATAAAAGATAGCAAAAAGACATCGGAGCGATGCTTCGATGTCTTTTTGCTTCGGTTGGGAGAGAATTTCTTTGCAAAAAATCTCCACTATGCTTTTCGGCCCTCTTGTGGTATGGTAGCATCAAGGGATCCCGAAAAGCGAAGTGAGGGTAAAAGCATGAACAAATATGAAGCAAATATGGACCGCAGGATCATGGATTGGGCCATCGAAGAGGCAAAAACCAAATATGCGGACAATGTGGCGCTGATCCTCTACCACGATTCCTACCGTCTCCGGGAGGACAGGACCGTGTATTACCCCAGTCATATCGTTTCTGACGGGGGGGCGCTCAGCGGCATTGCCCGGACGGTGATGGTGGACGGGCTCGGCTACGACTTTTTTGAGCAGCCCTGGGAGGCCTTCGAGCGCATGGCGGAGGGGCGGGGCGGCTATCCCACCACCCTTGCCGATTCCGAGATCGCCTATGCCAGAAGTGAGGAGGATCTGCAGCGGTTTCTCGCTCTGCGGGAAAAGCTGAAAAATCATCTTGCCGACCCGGTGTATATGTATGGCATCGCGCTGGAATGGCTGGATGAGGCCATGGAGCTGTATAAATCCATGCAGTTCGAGGAAAATTTCTGCAAGGTGCGTAAGGCGGGAGCTTATCTTGCCGATTATCTGGCGCTGGCGGTGTCCCGGGTGAACGGCACGTATTTCCACGCAAACAGCCGTGTGCCGGAGCTGCAGGCCTTCAGCAAAAAGCCGGAGAAGTTTGTGGAAAAGTACCAGATGCTGAAACTGCTGACAACGGCCGAAGATATCCTGCGCCACACCCGGGAGATGATCGCCGAAACCCGCCTGTGGATGGAGCGGGAGGATCCCGGAGAGAACGCGGAGGCCGTTCCCGACTACGAATGGCTCTCTCAGTGGTATCAGGAGTGCAGCTATTATTTCCGCCGTATTTATCGTTCCTGCGAGCGCGGGGAGACGGACCTTGCCTTCTGGCAGGTGTGCTGGTTCCAGCCGGATCTTGATGATGTGGCAAAGCAGTTCGGGATCCCGGAACTGGATGCGGCGGCGCATTTCCGGGCGGATGACCTTGCGGCATCCGCAGCCGCGGTGAAACGGGCAGAGGAAAATATTCTGCGGGCGCTGCAGAAAAGCGGAACTGCACTTGCTGCCTTTGACTCCGTGGATGATTTTTTGCGTCAGAACCGATGAAGTACAGAAAAGCAGATGAGGTCCTGCCGGATGCGCTGCTGCGGGAAGTGCAGAAATATGTCAGCGGCGAGACCCTCTATATTCCCCGAAAGACCCGGAGGCAGAAATGGGGAGAGGGCAGCGGCGCGCGGGATTTCTACCGGCAGCGAAATGACGCCATCCGGGAAAAACACCGCATCGGTGTTACGACAGAGGTGCTCTCCCGGGAATACGGCCTGTCCCCGGAGACCATCCGCAAGATAGTATACGGAAAATAGCCCGGGCAACTGAAAGTTTCCATGCCGAAACGGAAAAGCGGTGGATTTTTTCCCAGTTTATGGTATCATGAAGAAAACGCCGGGAGGTGCGCCATGACACTTGGTGAAAAGCTGCAGAAGCTGCGGCGGGAACACAATTACACACAGGAGCAGCTTGCGGAGCTTTTGGGCGTTTCCCGACAGGCTGTGGGAAAATGGGAGGCGGATGCGGCCTTCCCGGAAACGGAAAAGCTTTTGCGGCTTGCAAAGATTTACGGCTGCTCGCTGGATTACCTCCTGCTCGACCGGGAGGAGCAAAAGGACGAAACGTCCGAAAAGGTGCCTGAGCGCCGAATGTGGAATCTGCGCGAGATTTATTTTGAGCGGAAGAGCAGCCGCACAGTGGGGGATTTGCCCCTGTGGCATATCAATATCGGTGTCGGGCGCACGGCAAAAGGCTTTTTTGCCCTCGGACTTGCGGCAAAAGGTGTGTTTTCCGCAGGACTTTTGTCTGTTGGCGTTGTCTCTCTGGGGCTTCTTTCTCTGGGGCTTTTGGCGTTCGGGAATATTGCCCTGGGACTTCTTGCCTTCGGCGCCATAGCTATAGGTGCGTTTGCCGCAGGAGCTATCGCCGTGGGGCTTTGCGCGGTGGGTGCGCTTTCCGTGGGATGTTTTTCGGTGGGTGCATTGGCCCTTGGGGTCTATGGCGCTGTGGGAGATACGGCGAAGGCTGCCGTTGCCCTTGGAAAAACCGCAGCCGAAGGCGGGCATTTTGCCCATGTCGGAGAAGTGACGGATGCTGTCCGCACCTCAGCAAAAGCGGCGCTTTACGAGGTGACACCCAAAGCCCTGCGGCAGCTGCAGTACTGGTTTTTCAGGTTTATCTGAAAAAGAGGAGGTATCGAAAGATACCTCCTCTTTAACTTATGCTTTTGGCAATGTGATCTTCGGCAAGTTCCACTGGAATCGGGAGGCCAGCACCCGGATGACCAGCACCAGCAGGATCGCGGGGAACACTGCGACCGACGGGGAGATCTGCAGCCACCAGACAAGGGCGTAGTACAGCAGCGCGCCGGCAATGGCGGCAAGGGCGTAAATGTGCTTCACGAACACATAGGGCTTCTGCCCGGCAAGAAGATCCCGCAGGATCCCGCCGCCAACACCTGTAGTCATGCCAAGAAACACGCAGAAAAAGGCGTTTCCGCTGTGTCCGGCGGCGATGCCTGCCTGAGTGCCGATGACCGCGAACACACCGAGACCCACAGCGTCAAACAGGTTCAAAACCTTGTCGAGCCGTTTTCTGTACTGCATATAATGGTTTCTTCCTGCAAAAACCGCAGTAAACATCATGGCGGCCACAACTGCAGCAATGAGCACATATTTATAGTTATAAAACATCCCCGGGGGATTGATCCCCAAAAGAAGATCCCGAATGGTGCCGCCGCCCAAGGCGGTGACGACCCCCAGAAACAGGACACCGAAAAGATCCAGACCGCAGTCCATGGCAACCATTGCCCCGGAAAGAGCGAAAGCCACAGTGCCGATCAGTTCTGCGGCGGACAGGATGATCTGAGAGACGGACATGATCTCACCTCGATATTGTTCAGCATCCTCATTATGCGGAAAAAGCCGGCTTTTGTCAATAAAAAGCGGCTTTTTTACAGAAAAACGGATATAAAAAAGTCCGGGAACCGCAGTATACGCAGGTTCCCGAACATGGTGGACGCTGAGGAACTCGAATCCCCGACCTTCCGCACGTCAAGCGGAAGCTCTACCAGCTGAGCTAAGCGTCCGTGTCAACGGGAATTATTATACTCGTGCAGACATGATTTGTCAACACTTATTTTCACCTTTTTCCAAATTTCTTTTGCACTTTTTCGGTTGTCCGTGTTTTTGCCGTTGACATCAGGGGCAAGGTGCGGTAAAATTTCAATATTAAGGATAATACGCCCCAAAAGGGATGGATTTTTCTGGGAGGTACGGAGATGTCTATCATTCCCGAAGCAAAATGCAGCAGATGTGACCGTAAGTTTTCCGCCCTGCGTACACGCTGCCCCTATTGCGGTGCCCGCCGCAACGTGGCAGGAAAGCGCAGTGCAGATGAAGGCAGTGTCTGGCGTATGGTGGTGGGTCTTTCCCTGCTTGCCATTCTGCTTATTGCCATTATTGTGATGATCGCCGGGGCATCCCGGGATAAGAAGGAAGCTGATGCCCTTGCTTCCGCTTCTGCGGCAGCCGCATGGGCAGCCGAGAATGCCACGCCCGAAGTGCCGCCCACCATGCCTGTGACTCCCTCTCCCTCTCCCACGCCTGTGCCTGTGATCATTGAGAGCCTGCAGCTCCGCTACGGCGAGGACGAACTGGCAGTTGTGGAATGGGACGACGGTGTTACGGCGGAGTACCGCTATGACCTGACCCTGGGCGCGGACGAAGTGCTGGCGCTTTCCTGCTACATCGTGCCCGAGACCGTGCAGGCAGAGATCACCTGGGCCTCCAGTGACGACAAGGTCTTTACTGTCCGCAGTCTGGAAGGCAACATGGGTGAGCTGACCGCTGTTGGCGAAGGCACGGCTTACCTGAACGTCACGGTGGAGAATGTGACCATCAAGGCGCTCATCCGTGTGAACGGAGACTAAGAGAAACGACAGAAAAAGGAACCGAAGCTAAGCTTCGGTTCCTTTTTGTTTCATACGATCCAGCCTTTCAGATGCGCCAGAAGGATAACTGCCGCCCAAAGCAGCAGGATCCCCGGAATTCCCAGAAGAAAGCGTTTGTGCCTTGTCTTGTGGCGGAAGACCAGCATCCCCAGAAGTGCGCCGGGCGCACCTCCCAGCCATGCGGAGAGAAACAAGGTTTTTTCCGGAATGCGCCGCCGTTTACGGACGGCTTTTTCTTTATCCGCGCCGAAAAGCACAAAGGCAAGGAGGGACACAGAAAGGATCCAGTAAAACAGAATGCTATGGCTCACGGTTCGTCTCCGACAATCTCAATATCCTCCTTGCAAAGGAGCATACCGAAATAGGTCACGGTGTTCTGGCCGTTGATGTACTTGAGTCCCGCGAGAGCGGCAAGGCGGGAAACATAGACGCCGCTGCCTTCAATGGCAGGGAAAAGCTTTTCCGGGAAGCGGCAGGGGGCATCGGGCCATGTGCAGGTTTTGCACCGGTTGCAGCCGCCGTTTGCAAGCAGGGAGATGTTGTCCCCCTCTGCCTTTACCAGTTCGTGCAGTGCATCCACACATTCACGGTACTTTACGGCAGCATCCTGCATTCCCTCAAAATCAAAGGAATCCTCCAGCGGAGAAATGTGGTTGAACACAAGACCCACCTTATACTGCCCGATACGGGCTTTACATTCTTCAAGGGTGCCCATAGCCGGGGGACAGGCCCAGCAGGTGTTATAGCTGCCGCAGCTGTTGGAGCGGCAGATGTCCAGAAATTCCTGAGAAAAGGGGATATTTTCCACAGGGACGATCCCCCAGCCGGAAAGTCCTGCCTGAAGCAGGTCAGATCGGTTCAGTTTCATATGTTCCTCCTTTTACAGACAGGCGCAGACAACGTTCCGCAGCCGGGGCTGATAATACTCTTCCAGAGGATTCATCATGTGGTGGGTGTAGAACACCGCAAGCTGCTTTTCCGGGTCAGCCAGAACCGTGGCGCCGGCAGCGCCGCCCCAGCCGAATTCGCCCGCGCTGCTGAGCGCACCGTTCTGGGTGCGGTCCATCATGGTGCGCACGCCGAGACCGTAGCCGTAGCAGAGATACTGTTCATGGCGGAAGGTGTTCAGCTGCTTCTCATTCAGCTGGTTTGTCCGCATAAGGTCTACCGCTGCGGGGGAAAGGATCCGCGCGCCGTTTCGGCCGGTGCCCATATTTGCCAGTGCGCAGACGAACTTTGCGTAATCGTCCACGGTGGTGACGATGCCGGCTCCGCCGCTGTCATATTCGGGGCCGAAGTGGAAGCAATTGGTTTTGGGGATCTCCTGCACAACGCCGCCCTCAACGCGGAAGCCGTCGGTCTGCTGCATATCCTCCGTGTCGGGGACAAAGCGGTACTGGCTTGCCATGTTCTGCAGCATGGCATCGGTGGGATGGTAGGCGGTATTGCCCATTTCCAGAGGATCGAAAATGTTCTTTTTCATGTAATCCCGGAACTTCATGCCGCTTGCTGCCTCCACAACGGCAGCGGCCGCATCGTGGCACAGACTGTACTGGAAATTGTCCCCGGGCTCGAAATCCAGCGGCTCCTCCGCAAGACAGGAAATGACCTTGAAGGTGTCCATGCTGCCGCCGGTAAGTGCCCTTGCCTTTTCCATGAAAGGGACATCGGTGTTGTAATTGAGACCTGCGGTCATGCTCAGCAGGTGACGGATGGTGATGGGGGTCTTTGCGGGAGCGAGACTTCCGTCCGCCTGACGCACCTTGACATCCTTGAAGGCAGGAATATAGGCGGAAACCGGGTCGGAAAGCAGGATGACGCCCTGTTCCAGAAGCTGCAGCACAGCGGTCATGGTGGCAGGCTTGGAGCAGGAATAGATGAAATAATGCTTGCTGTCCGTCATTTTTTCCCCGGTTGCCAGATCCGCATAGCCGGACTGATAACGGAAAACCTCATTTCCCGCCACAAACACCCGGATGTCGTTTCCCGGGATGCGCCAGCTTGTCAGGTGATCCATAAAATTCTTCAGCTTGGTGAAATCCATGGTAATACCTCCTCGTCAGCGGTCACGGTGCATGGAAAGCAGCGTGTTTTTGCCATTATAGCACACATTATCTGTATTGGCGCGGAGAATTTAAAAATTTTCATTTATGGCTGTTCATCCAGATGTCCGGAGAGAAGTGCGGAGGGCGTGAGACTAAACCACCGCATCAGATGAAGAAGAACCTCTGCGGGAAGTTTTTCGGGGAGGTCGCCGCGCTCCAATCGGTCAAGGGTGGAGATGCGGATGCCAAGAATGGCAGCCATGCGGGTACGGGATAAACCGTGTTTTTTGCGCAGCCACGCAAGGTTGTACATAAAGTTTTCCAGTTCCTGTTGAGTGGTCATATTACATCCTCCTACCTGTGTTTGAATACAGCGTATCACAAAACGAGAAGAAATGTTGATTTTACATCTAACAGGTGTAGATTATCTTGTCGCAAAAGGGAACACTGTGGTTTCCTCTGGTGTTCGGTCACAAATTGCTGTCTATCAGGCTCCCTTGTGCAAAGGGAGCTGTCACCGCAGGTGACTGAGGGATTGATATACCGAAAGACGAAGAGACGATTGGACGGGGGTGATACTTTTCTGTGTTGACAGAAAAGTATCCAAAAGAGCAACCAAAGAGGGGATTCCGTATTTCCCCTCTTTGGAAACTCCCTTGAAGCGGCCAGAGGACCCAGGTCCATCTGGACTCTCCTGGCGGGGGACGAGGGACGAAGAGACGGGGGCTGCGAAAAGCTTATGTTCTAACCGCCCCATCCGCTCTCAATCCCGTGTTCCGGCTTGCGCCGGAACCTTGTCGTATTGATTCATCAACCATCCAAGGTTTTTTCAAACAGGATTGCCATTGCAAAGAAAGTCCCCGGAAATCAGGTCGATTTCCGGGGGCTTTATCAAGATGCAGCTGCTATTTTTTCAGAAAATCCTTCACCCGAATGCTGGGGTGATGATACTGGGGGCGCTTGCCGAACATCCGCGCCACGGGAACGGTTGCCGCCTTGGGACACCAGTGGCGGCAGGCATAGCAGTTGGCGCAGTTCTTTCCGTGAACGGCTTTCCCGTCGGTCACGGTAATGTTGCCGGTGGGGCAAAGCTGAGCGCAGATGCCGCAGCCGTCGCAGTCTTCCGTGATGCGGAAGCGCTTGATGAGCGCGTTGGGGGAACGGAAGGGGGTCTGCTGAACAAAGCGTTTTCCGGGGCCTTTGTTTTCGCTTTTAAAATCCGCAGTTCGGTGGAAAACATCCCACAAAATGTCCTTCAGCTCCTGCTCGGTGCCCTTGAGGATCGCCTTTTCGTTTTTGGCAGATGCTTTCAGCAGGTTTCCGGGCATGGTGATGTTCCGGGCAAGGGAAAGCTTCTGCCCCTGAGCATAGAGTGCGCGGTCGATGCAAAGGAAGCTTACGCCGCTGTCTCCCCCGGCAGAGGTCATCACCGCGAAAAACCATGTGTCCTTCGGCGCGCGCAGCTTCAGCAGGAATTCCTTCGCGGGACGGGGGATGTCCCCCCAGTAGGTGGGGAACACGAAGCCCACGGCATCGTCCTCCACAGTGACGGTATCCATATCCCGGGTATCCGCGATGTTTACAAGCTCCGCTTTTGCGGCATACGCCAGCTTTTTTGCGGTCCACAGGGAATTTCCTGTGCCGCTGAACCAGAAGATCTTCATGCCGATCCTTTCTCTGCGGGATGTCCCGCCATGTGATATACCTATTATATAACGCCGCGGAAAATGCCGCAAGCGCAATGCTTGTCACAGCAGGAAAAAAAGACTATAATAAAAAACAAAGCCGAAGCATGGAGGGGAAACGATGCAATTTAGTGTGCGGTGCGTGGAATGTGTTCTCGGGCGGTATACAAAACTGCTTTTGCAGCAGGAGCAAAAGGATCCGAAAAAGGCGCTTGCCTGCATGAAGGAGATCCTCGTTGCGGCATCTCAGGCTCCGGACAATGTGGCGGCGCCCTATCTTGTATACTTGTTTGACGAGGTCTATGCCCGGCATTTTTCCGGGGAAGACCGTTATGCGGCAGTGAAAAAGGCGTCCAATCAATTTGTGGCATCCCGCCTTCCCGCCATGCGGGAGGTCGTGGAAGAAGATCCGGAACCGCTGAAGGCTGCCCTGCGGTATGCAAGGACCTGCAACTATATTGACTACGGACCTTTGGGGGACGGGGTCAGCGAGGACTTTTTGGATGAGCTTCTGGACAAGGCGAAGGATGAGATCATCGATGAGACCGAATACGCAAACTTCACCCGGGATCTGGAAAAGGCGAAAAAGCTTCTCTATATCTGCGACAATGCCGGGGAGATCGTGGCTGACAGGCTTGTTGTGGAGCAGCTGAAAAAGCGGTATCCGAAGCTTGAGATCACGGTATGTGTCCGCGGCGGTGCTGTCATCAATGACGCTACCCGGGAGGATGCGGAAATTGCGGGCCTTGGGGAGTATGCCCGGATCATTGATAACGGCAAGGCCATCGGCGGCACCCAGATCCAGTACGCGGGGGAGGAGCTTCGCCGGGAGCTGGAGGCTGCGGATGTGATCCTCTCCAAGGGGCAGGGCAACTTTGAGACCATGCATGGCTGCGGGCTGAATGTGTATTTCGTGTTCCTGTGCAAATGCCAGTGGCTTGTGGAAATGTTCGGTATGCCCATGTTTACGGGAATGTTTGTCAACGAGCGGAGACTGTAAATAACCGAAAGGGAGAGAAAATATGCTGAACCACGATTTGTTCATGCACGAATCCGACCGTGCTGCCCTGAACGCACTGAAGGCGATCCCGGGATTTACCCCCCTTCTCAAAGCATTTATGAAGGTCTGGAACGAAAAACAGTTCCGTATCCAGAATATGTCCACAAATCTCCGCATCAGTGAAAAGCAGCTGCCAAAGTACTACCATATGCTGCTGCCCATCTGTGAAAAGCTGGGCATTGAAGTGCCGGAGATGTATCTGGAGCTGAACGTAAACCCAAATGCCTATACGGCAGGAGATACACAGCCCTTTATTGTGCTGACCTCCGGACTTTTGGAGCATATGCCGGAGGAGCTGATCCCAACGGTCATCGCCCACGAGTGCGGGCATATCGCCTGCCATCACAACCTGTACAGCACCATGGGACGGATCATTCTCAACGGGGCAGCGAGCTTTCTTGGCTTGGGCGAGCTTGCGATTTTCCCCATTCAGGTAGCCTTTTCCTATTGGATGCGCTGCAGCGAGTTTTCCGCAGACCGCGCCGCCGCCCTTTGCGACGGTACATCCGACAATATTGTGCAGATGTGTATGCGGTTTTCCGGATTGAACAAGGTCGTCGGTCTTGAGGCGGATGTGGATGAATTCCTGCATCAGGCAGAGGATTACCGCCAGATGATCCACGACTCTACATGGAACAAGACGCTGGAATTTCTCATGCTCAGCAATGCCGATCATCCGCTGAACGCAGTGCGTGCCTATGAGTGCAAAGAGTGGGTCAAGACCGGTCAGTATGCCCAGGCGGCATATGCCATGCAGCGTCATCTTGGCGCGGGAGACCCCGGTGCTTACGGCGCACCGATGGTCACCATGCCCCAGCCGGGCGGTTTTTTCCTCGGACGGGAGATAAACAGCACCGTATCGTTCCTGCAGACCCTTGGTTTTACCCGCGTCTATCCCGTAAAGCATGTGGAGCCCGGGCTGAACATGGCAGAGGGGCAGATCCTGAGGATCTGTGTGGACGGGAAAGATGCTTTTGCCGCGGGAGAGCAGTTTGCGGCAGATGTGGAGATCTATGTGGAGTATTACACCGCCGAACCGCCGCAGGGGTACGCGCCCCCGAATCCCGGTCAGCAGGGATATGGACCCCAGACGCCTCCTCAGGGGTTTGCCCCCCAAAACGGTGCGCCCATGGCGCGTATGCCGGGCAACTCTGTGGGATATCTGGGGAGATATTGGCAGGAAGCGGTGGCGGAACTGCAGGCGGCTGGCTTTACCAATGTGGCGGCAGATCCCCGCAGGAAAGAAAAGAAGGGGATCCTCGGCAAGGAGGGCGGTATTTCCGCCATTTCCGTAAACGGACAAACATTCTTCAGCAGAGGAGATTGGTTCCCGGCAAATGTTCCCATTCTGGTGACCTATTACACCTACGCCGATACGATCTGGTACTGAAAAAACAAGAGACCGAAGAATGCTTCGGTCTCTTGTTTTGCTTACAGCGTATAGCCGATCTGTGCTCTGGCTTCCTCCAGGATCTTCTGCACGATGAGGGAATTTTCCCTGAGACGGAGAAGGCCGTCCCTGTCCTCACCCTGCATCCATCCGGTGAAGCGGCGGATGACCCGGGTCTGCACGGAGGCTTCCTCAGAGGGATTTGTTCCCGGGAGGGGGATGCCGCCGTCGCCGCAGGAGATCTCCTGCGCTCCGGCTTTGGTCACATATTTTGCGCCAAGAACCACAGAAACATTGTCGAAGGTCAGCGTACCCCGATCCATGAGGATCTCGCTGCCGATATAGCTCTGCCCCGCCTTGCTTACAGTGACGGTAACGTCAAAATCTCCGTAATCAAGGATGATCACGTCAGTCACATCCACATCCCCGAGCCAGCGGGCTTTTGCGCTGACAGCGTTCGGCGCGCCGAAGAGATTCACGGCAAAGTGGATGGGATAGATGCCCAGATCGTAGAGAACGCCGCCGCCAAGTCTGCGGTCGAAGGAGGAGAACATCGCGCCTTTTTTCACCCTGTCAAGCTTTGAGGAGCGCTGACTGTAATCCAGCCTTGCGGAGACCACCGTATCCTGCTTTACATAGCTGCGGATCTCCTCCATGGCGGGGGAATAGAAGCTCATGACCCCCTCGGCAAGGACTTTTCCGGCTTTGTCTGCTTCGCGGAACATTTCCTCGCTCTGACGAAGGGTCAGGGCGAAGGGCTTTTCGCACAGCACATGCTTTCCTGCCCGAAGCGCGCGGATGGCCGCCTCATGATGCATGGAATTGGGGAGACACAGATAGACCGCGTCCACCTGATCGTCTGCAAGGAGGGCATCCATGCTGTCATAGGGCACGGCTTCCCCCTGCGCGAAGGTTTTTGCCCGCTCCATATCCCGGGAAAGAACGGCGTAAAACGTATCTCCGGCTTCCCGGATGGCGGTGCGGTAATTTTCGCACAGCCAGTTTGTTCCGATCACGGCATAATTCACAGCGTAAGCCCTCCGATGGTGATGGTAATGGAAACAAAGTTAAAGAGAATGTGCAGCAGGATGGGGCCGATGATGGTGTGGCTCTTTTCATAGCACCATGCAAGCACAAAGCCTGCCGGGACATACCGAAGCATATAGAGCAGATCGGACCATGCAAAGCTGCCGGAGATCTCTTCCCACAGAAAATACAGGGCGAAAAGGAAGATGGATACCGCATAGGCGAGAAGTCTTGAGGTCTTCCGCAGCGTACCGAAGGCAACGCCCCGGAACAGCACTTCCTCCACCACGGGGGCAAGCAGTGCAGCCACCCAAACGGAAACACCCTCGTTCAGCCGGGAGGAGGCGATCATCTCCGAAAGGCTTGCGGTGCTGAAGACCAGCCTTCCCGTGACGATCCAGTTCAAAAGCCATGTGCAGATGCGCTGGGCAAGGAAGTACACAAGAAATCCGAAAAGCAGCGCCCGCAGAGTGTCCGTTACGTTTTTCACCAGATCCGCGGAGGAGCACTTCAGATAGCGGAACATGGAGCACAGCAGGAAGACAAAGCTGATGGCAAAATAGAGGATATTGAGCTGGCTTGAGGAGAAATAGGTGCCGCCTGCCTGCAGACCCAGATCCAGAAGCCGCACGACATAGGGCAGAATGAAAATATGCACGGCAAGCCATACCCAGCCGAGGATGGACTCCACCCGTTTCATGGGGAAGGGGAAATGCTCACGCTTCATGCTGCACCTTCTTTCTCAGGGTGAACAGGAGGTTCAGCGCCTCCAGCGGGGTGATGGTGTTGAGATCCGTCTCCCGCAGGATCCGGGAGACCTCGTCTTCCGCCATGTCCAGAAGGGAGACCTGCGCCTCCGCAGCGGCCTGCGCCTTTTTGACGGCCTTTGCCGGCTTTACGGGGGTCTGGTTTTCGGTGGCTTTCAGCACTTCACGGGCACGGCGGATCACCTGTTCGGGAACGCCTGCCAGATTTGCCACCTCGATACCGTAGCTGTCATCTGCTCCGCCGGGAACGATCTTCCGGAGGAAGATCACGTCGCCGTCCCGTTTTTTGGCGGTAATGTTGAAGTTTTTCACCCCGGGGAGCTCGCCCTCCAGCACGGTAAGCTCGTGATAGTGGGTGGCAAAGAGAGTCCTTGCCCCAAGCCTTCTGCCGTCGGCACAGAATTCCACCACCGCTCTTGCAATGGCCATGCCGTCATAGGTGGAGGTGCCGCGGCCGATCTCATCCAGAATGAGAAGGCTCTTCCCTGTGGCATATTTCAGGATGTCCGCCACCTCGGTCATCTCCACCATGAAGGTGGACTTTCCTGCCGCAAGGTCGTCGGATGCACCGATACGGGTAAATACCCGATCCACAAGGCCAATATGTGCGCTTCTTGCCGGCACAAACGCGCCGATCTGGGCAAGCAGCACGATGAGCGCCGTCTGGCGCATGTAGGTGGACTTACCTGCCATGTTAGGGCCGGTAATGATGGCGGTACGGCAGTCGGTGTCGTTCAGCGTCACGTCGTTGGGAACGAAAAGGGCGTCCTGCGAAAGCTCCACCACGGGATGACGGCCGTCCCGGATCTCAATGACCCCGGAAAGATCCACCTCCGGGCGGCAGTAATTCTGCTTTGCGGCGGTTTCCGCAAGAGAGCAGAGCACATCCAGCTCCGCAACGGCCTGTGCCGTTGTCTGAATGCGGGCAACAGCATCGGAGAGCACCCCGCGAAGCTCGCAGAAAAGGCTGTATTCCAGCGCCGCAAGACGGTCTTTGGCGCCCAGAAGCTCGTATTCCAGCTCCTTCAGCTCCTGGGTGATGAACCGCTCACAGTTTACAAGGGTCTGCTTGCGCACGTAATCCAGCGGCATATCCTCCGACATGGAGCGGGGGACTTCGATGTAGTAGCCGAAGACCTTGTTGAAGCTTACCCGAAGCTTTTTGCCTGTGCGTTCCCGTTCACGGGCTTCAATGGCCTTCAGCGCGCCGTCGCTGTTTTCCAGAAGATCCCGAAGCCGGTCAACTTCCGCATTGTAGCCCGGGCGGATAAAGCCGCCCTCCCGAATGGAGAAGGGGGGATCGTCCGTAATGGCGGAGGCTGCCAGCGCCTGCAGATCGGAAAGGGTGTCCATGCCGGAAAGCTCCGAGAGCTTTCCGCTCTTCAGTGCGGAAAGTCGCTCTGCAAGCTCGGGAAGCGGCTGGGTGGAGGAAGCAAAGGCGGCAAGATCCCGTCCCCCTGCGGAACCGTAGACCACGCGGCTGATGATCCGCTCCAGATCGCCGATGCCCCGCAGGGTGCGCATGGTCTCCTGCCGCAGAACAGTCTCCTCCACAAGCTCTGCCACCGCAGCCTGTCTGCGGAGAATGGCGGCGGGAGAGAGGAGCGGGCGCAGGAGCCATGACTGAAGAAGGCGGCTTCCCATGGGAGTTTTGGTCTTGTCCAGCACCCAGAGAAGGGAGCCTTTTTTGTCTCCCGCCCGGGCAGTGTGCAAAAGCTCAAGATTCCGCACAGTCTGGGGATCAAGCTCCATGAATCTGCCGTTGGTGTAGAAATCCAGCTTGCGGATGTGGGAAAGGTCGGTCTTCTGGGTGTCCTGCAGGTAGGTGAAAAGCCCGCCTGCGGCGCAGAGAACGCCGTGTTCCCCGGAAAGACCCAGAGCCGCGGGACTTTCCACGGCAAACTGACGGAGAACCGTTTCTGTGGCTTCGGAAACGGCAAAGCCTGCCTGCCGCATTTCCGTAAGACAGTTCAGCTGTTCCTTCAGGAACCGGCAAAGCTCTTTGTTTTCCCCGGCCTTGCCTCCAAGGACGGCCTCCCTGGGAGAAAAACGCACAAGTTCATTTTGCAGCCGGGCAAAATCCGCGGCGGGAACACTTGTGGCGCAGGCTTCTCCCGTGGAGATGTCCGCAAAGCAGATGCCGGTATCCCCGTCTCCCTCGCAGATGGCGCAGATGTAGTTGGAGCGGTTTTCCTCCAGCATGGATGCGTCGATCACCGTGCCGGGGGTGATGATGCGGATCACATCCCGGTCAACGAGACCCTTTGCAAGGGCGGGATCCTCTGTCTGCTCACAGATGGCGACCTTATAGCCCTTGGCAACGAGACGGGCGATATACGCTTCGGCGGAATGGTA
>JAFQKD010000095.1 GCA_017397075.1 Oscillospiraceae bacterium
GTGAAACGGAAGATGTTGTCGATGAAGAGCAGCACATCCTGATTCTCCTCATCGCGGAAATACTCCGCCATGGTGAGACCGGAAAGGGCAACACGCATTCTCGCTCCGGGAGGCTCGTTCATCTGACCGTAGACCAGCGTGGTCTTGGAGAGAACACCGGATTCCTTCATTTCGTTATACAGGTCATTGCCCTCACGGGTACGCTCACCGACACCGGTGAACACGGAAAGACCGCCGTGCTGCTTTGCGATGTTGTTGATGAGCTCCATGATGAGCACGGTCTTGCCAACGCCGGCGCCGCCGAAAAGACCGATCTTGCCGCCCTTTGCATAGGGGCAGATGAGGTCGATGATCTTGATACCGGTCTCCAGCACTTCTGTGGAGGTGGAAAGCTCGCTGTAGCCGGGGGCGGGACGATGGATGTTCCAGCGTTCGGCATCGGAATCAAAGGGCATGTTGTCCACGGTGTCGCCGAGGACGTTGAAGATCCGTCCCAGTGTATCCCGACCCACGGGAACGCTGATGGATCTGCCGGTATCGGTGACGGGGGTACCGCGCCTGAGACCGTCGGTGGAGGCCATGGCGATGCAGCGGACAACGTTGTCGCCGATGTGCTGGGCGACCTCTACGGTAAGGGTCTTTCCGCCCTTGGACATGGTCAGCGCGTTATGGATGGAAGGCAGGTGACCTTCCTCAAAGCAAACGTCAACAACAGGTCCCATGACCTGAGAGACGGTACCTTTAGCTGTTTGTGACATAGCTGATCTCCTTTCCGGGGTCAAATGCCGCTGCCGGCAACGATCTCGGTGATCTCCTGAGTAATTGAACTCTGGCGCGCACGGTTATATTCCAGACCGAGCCGATCGATCATTTCCTGCGCATTCTTTCCTGCGCTGTCCATGGCGACACGGCGGGCGGCGACCTCTCCTGCAAAGCTTTCCTTTACGCAGGAGACGATCATGCCTGCGATATACTCCGGGATCACGGCGTTCAGTACAGTGACCTCGTCAGGCTCAAAAACGGTGCTGGAAGCAGCTTTGTTATCCTCCGCGGTGAGGGGCAGAAACCATTTTACACAGGCCTCCTGACTCATGAGGGAGTGATATTTTGTGCAGACGATGCCGAAACGGTCAAATTTCCCTTCGGCAAAGTCACTGCAGAGGGTATCCGCAATGCCTTTGGCATCCCGATAGGAAAATCCTTCAGCATGAAGGAGCCTTTCACCGTAACGGTCACAGGCACGCTTGCCAACAGGAATGACCTCCGCATCGGGATATTCCCGCATGAGACGGAAAATGTTGGCGTTGTAGCCGCCGGCAAGTCCGCGGTCGCCTGCAACGACGAGAAGACGGGTCCTGCCGCCGTCACGCTTTGCGGCGTAGGGACTCTTCCGGCACTCGCCGGAGGTCATGAGCTGCGCCACCATATCTTCCAGCGCAAGGGCGTACTCACGCCCCTTCAGCATGGAATCCGTGGCGCGGCGGATCTTGGAGGATGCCACAAGACCCATTGCCTTCGTCAGGTGCAGGGTGGAATCCACGCTTTTGATCCGCGTGCGCAGTCTTTTGATATCCGCACCCATGGCTTACCTCGCAAGCTCGCCGAGGGCGGTTTTCAGTTCTTCGATTTCCGCATCGCCCCAGCTGCCGCTCTCAATGCGCTCAAGAAGTGCGGCATATTTGTTTTCCAGCAGCTCGCAAAGGTCGGCCTCGTACGCTTTGACCTTGCTTACGGGGGTGTCATTCAGCCAGCCGTTTGTGACGGCATAGACGATGGCAGCCTGACAGCCGACGCGCATGGGAGTATTTCTGCCTTGCTTCAGCACCTCCACGATGCGCTCGCCGAGGGCAAGGCGGGATTTGGTATCCGCATCCAGATCGCTGCCGAACTGGGCAAATGCCTGCAGCTCCCGGTACTGGGAATAGAGCAGCTTCAGTTCGCCGGAGACCTTCTTCATGCCCTTGAGCTGGGCGGAACCGCCAACTCGGCTCACGGAGATACCGGGGTTAATGGCGGGCATTACACCGGCATGGAAAAGCTCGGTCTCCAGGAAGATCTGTCCGTCGGTGATGGAGATGACGTTTGTGGGAATGTATGCGGATACATCGCCGGCCTGAGTTTCGATGATGGGAAGGGCGGTGATGGAGCCTCCGCCGTATTCGGGGGCAACGCAGGCTGCACGCTCCAGAAGACGGGAATGGAGGTAAAACACATCGCCGGGGTAAGCTTCCCGTCCGGGGGGACGGCGGATCAGCAGGGAAAGAGCACGGTAAGCCACGGCGTGCTTGGACAGGTCATCGTAGATGATGAGGACATCCTTGCCCTGCTCCCGGAAATATTCAGCCATAGCGCAGCCGGAATAGGGCGCCACATACTGCAGCGGCGCAGATTCCGATGCGGAGGCGGAGACGATGATGGTATATTTCATGGCATCGGCACGGATCAGCTCGTTTGCAAGCTGCACAACGGAGCTGTTCTTCTGCCCGATGGCCACATAGATGCAGATGACACCGGTATCCCGCTGATTGATGATGGTATCCACGGCAATGGCGGTCTTGCCGGTCTGGCGGTCGCCGATAATGAGCTCACGCTGGCCTCTGCCGATGGGGATCATGCTGTCGATGGCTTTGATGCCGGTCTGCAGAGGGACGGAAACGCTCTTCCGTTCGATGATGCCGGGAGCTTCGGATTCGATGGGGCGGGTTTCCGTGGTATGGATGGCACCCTTGCCGTCAATGGGCTCGCCGAGTGCATTGACTACGCGGCCAAGCATGGCCTCGCCCACAGGAACGGAAAGCACACGCCCTGTACGCTTGACAGAGGAGCCTTCACGGATGCTGTTGGTGTCGGAAAGCAGGGCAACGGAGACAGTTTCCGTCTCCAGATTCTGCGCCATACCATAGCTGCCGTCTTCAAATTCCAGCAGCTCGCTTGCCATACATTCACGAAGACCGTACACTCTTGCAATGCCGTCACCCACGAGGATCACGGTTCCGGTCTCTTTCATTTCGATTTTGGATCTGTAAGCCTTGATCTGTTCTTTGATCACATTGCTGATCTCTTCGGGTCTTATGCTCATGTGGTCATCACATCCTTTACTTGCTGCAAACGATGGCGCAGACTGCCATCCATGATCTTGCCGTCCAGCTCCACCACAAGTCCGCCCAGAAGGGAGGCATCAAGCCGATACTCCACAGTGACAGTACCCTTGCACATCGCCTCCAGCTTTTGCTGCAGGGTCTGCTTCTGGGCATCGGTCAGGGGAACGGCACTGGTGACAACGGCATTGGAAACGCGGCGGGAGGCATCATACAGGGCAAAATACTCCTCGGCAGCGTCAGAAAATGCGGAAATGCGCCCCTTTTCGCACAGAAGCTGCAGATAGGAGAGCATATGCTCCGGTACAGCATTGGCGAACGCCGCCTCGATGGCGCTGAGCCTTTCTCCAAGTGGGATGCCGGGAGAGGCGAGCATTTCCAAATACTCGGGATTTTCCGCAAAAACTTCCCGGATCTGCGCAAGCGCAGAGGAATACTCCGCCTCCTGCTGCTCCTCGCGGGCAAGGAGAAAAAGGGCTGCGCCGTATTCTTTGGCAATATCAGTCATTGCGCTCACCCATGTCCTGCAGGAAGGAATCGATCAGCCTTGCGTGATCCTCGGTATTGATCTCGCGGCCAAGCATCTTTTCCGTAAGCGCACCGGAAACCTCAACGATGCTGCGGCGAACGCCGTCGGCAGCGTTCTGCATCTCAAGCTCCGCTTCCGCACGGGCAGCGGAGACGATACCCTCGGCACGGTTCTGCGCATCGGCGAGAATACGCGCCTCACGGTTTCTGGCAGTATCCACCGCATTCTGCAGGATGGCATTTGCTTCATCCGTGGCACCGGAAAGCTTGGACTCCCACAGGGCGCGGTTTTCTCTGGCTTCCGCCTCTGCCTGAGCAGCATTGGCGTACTGCGCATCAAGCTCCTCCTGCCGCCGGGCAAGAACACGCTGCACGGGTTTGAACAGGAATCTTTTTGCCAGCCAGTAGAGAAGGAGCAGATTACCAAGAGAAATCAGGATATCCCATAGATTGACAGATATGACATCCAGAGTCTGCATACTCTTCGCTCCCCGGATCAGCCAATGACTCTCAACAGCAGATTGACAAAGGTGTTGGGTGCGACAAAGATCAGCAGAATGGCAATGACCAGTGCGTAAAGACCGGTGGTCTCCGCAACAGCACAGCCCATGAGCATGGTGCTGGTGACGGCGCCCTTGCTTTCGGGCTGACGACCGATGGCTTCACAAGCCTTGGCAACAGCGTTACCTTCACCGATTCCGGGGCCGATACCGGCGATCATCGCGCATCCGGCACCGAGAGCGCAGCAGCCAAGAATAATACCGATTGCAAGTTCCAACATGATACGTTACCTCCAAAAAATGTTTGTGTATGAAGAGAAATCACTTTTGTTTTGCTTTCTTTTTTGCCTGCCGGGCGAAGTAATCTTCCATGGGGAATGCCCCGGAGATGAACATCATGGAGAGCATGGCAAAGATAAATGCCTGCAGGCAGCCGCTGAAGATATCAAAGTAAATGGAAAGGATCGCCGGCAGACCAAGACGGAGGAAGGGGATATCTCCCAGAAAACCGGGAAGCCAGCCAAGGACGATTCTTGTAAGACCGGCAAGCGCGGCTGCGATCAGTGTGGAGACCACGGTGCCGGAAAGCACGTTGCCGTAATGACGGAAGGCCATGGAGACCGGGGTGGCAAATTCGCTGATGAAGTTGATGGGTGCAAGGAATGCCACCGGCTCCAAAAAGCCCTTAAGATAATAAACCGGGCCGCACTTGCATTTATAATACGTGATGATCAGAAAAACGAGAATTGCCCAGCCTGCGGTGACATTCAGATCCGAGGTGGGAGGATAGAGTCCGAAAAGGGAAAGCAGACTGGAAAAAGCGGACAGCGCGAGGATGGCGGCGATAAACGGAGCAAAGCCATGGAAATAATCGCCCATATTCTCACGGACCAGCCCCTCCACCTTCTGAACGATCCATTCCACGGCAAGCTGCCGTTTGGTATCGGCCTTGACCTTCAGACCATGGGTCATGAACAGGAAAAGGGCAAATATGGAGATCATGACAAGCCATGAGTTGACCTGCGATTCCGTGATCAGGAGATCCTGAACAGGCATGGGGATCGTCAGGAGGATCCGGGCACCGGTGATGGTGATCCCTTCTCCCGGCGGGGTGGTCAGTACCTTCAGGGTGATGGCGGCGGCAATGGGCAGAATCATCATCACAATCAGCAGCACATCCACCGCCCGGAAAAGGCGGCTCTTATTACCCATTTTCCGTATCACCTCCGTTGGTTTGAACCGGAGCATCCTTCTTGTCAAAGGCCGGTCTGAATATAATGGCAATGCGAGGGAAGAAGATTGGGATCACTGCTGCCCAAATGTTGAAGCAGGGCAGCACGATACCGATAACAGCAACAGCAAACATGATGAAATTACGGGTCGTCTGGGAAGCTTTAACGGCTTTTTTCGCATCATCCTGTTCCATAGAAAGAGCGTTCTGTACATGAAGTCCCATGATAAAGAAATTCAGTACGGAAGCCGCACCGCTGAGAAGATTGCCCCAGAGCACGGTAAGATCCCATTTGTCGAGAATGAGAAACACGGAATGCATCAGCAGGCTGAGAATAAGCTCCCATACTGCGATATATTTCGTCTCTTTCAGGACGATTTTGTCGATCTTGGTCATTTACATACCTCTTAGTCAAGTCCAAAAGCAGTAAAGAAAGCAAAATAAGCCAAATCTAAACTATCATACAATATACCACAATTATCCTGCAATGGCAACCTCTTTTCGGAATGAAATATACAAAAGAAGAGCTGCTCTTTCGAGCAGCTCTTCTTTTGTCAGTTTAAGGATTAACCCTTGACGGAACCCACGGTCAGGCCGCGGACAAAGTACTTCTGGAAGAAGGGGAAGACAACCAGCATGGGGCCGGCAGCCAGAACGCACATTGCCATACGGACGGTGGTGGTGGGGATCTGACGGGCTGCCAGCATGGTGGAGGCCATGGTGTTGGTGGAAAGGAATGCAGCCTCACTCATGACGCGGTACAGGTAGTACTGCAGGGAGGTCAGATCGTTGTTGTTGATGTACAGGAAGCAGTTGTACCAGTCATTCCAGTATGCGAAAGCGATGAACAGACCGATGGTGGCCAGTGCAGGCTTTGCAATGGGAACAATGATCTGGAAGAAGAGACGGAACTCACCGGAACCGTCGATCTTTGCCGCTTCGATCAGCTCAAAGGGAACATCGTTCATGAAGCTCTTCATGAGGAAGACGTTCCAGGGGCTCATGAGCATGGGCACGATCATGGCCCAGACGCTGTCCTTCAGGCCGTAGATGGAAACCATGGTGAAGTAGGTAGCAACAAGACCTACGTTGAAGAGCATGGCGAAGAAGACCAGGAAGGAGAGAGCCTTGTGAGCCTTGAAGTCACGGCGGGAGCAGACATAACCCATCATCGCGGTGATGACCAGGGAAGCCACGGTGCCAATGACGGTGCAGAAGATGGTAACGGCATAAGGCATCAGAATTGCCTTAGGGGTCTTGAAGATGTAGGCGTATGCATCAAGGGTGAGACCCTGGGGCAGGAAAGAGTAGCCGTTGGTTTTCAGCATCATTTCGTCAGAGAAGGAGGCGGAAATGATGATGAAGAAGGGGGCAACGCAGAACAGGGAAACTGCAATAAACAGGGCGTATACGAGCCAACGCCAAGGATGTCTTTCGACCATAATTCAAACCTCCTTAGAACAGTGCATAGTCGCTGTTGATCTTCTTCACGATCAGGTTCGTACCAAGAACCAGAATGAAGCCGACAACGGACTGATACAGACAGACGGAAGCGGTCATTGCCATGTTGGCGGTGCTCTTCAGTGCACGGAGGACGTATGTATCAATGGTCTGGGTGACGGAGTACAGCAGACCGCTGTTGACGCCGGGCACAAAGTAGAACAGAGCGGAGTCGGAGTAGAAGATCTTACCGATGCTCAGGATGGTGAGCATGATAATGGTGTTGGTCAGGAAGGGGATGGAGATGTAGCGGGTACGCTGCCAGTTGTTGGCACCGTCAATGGCGGCGGCCTCAAAGTAGGCGCTGTCCATGCCCATCAGAATGGCGTAGTAAAGCAGGGTGTTGTAGCCCATGCCCTTCCACAGATGACACAGCGGTAAGATGATGTACCATGATTTCGGGCTGTTGAAGTACATGGGATGGGAGATCCCCAGAGAATCCAGCAGGTGGGGCAGAAGACCCAGCTCGCTGTTCAGCAGGGCGTTCACGATGTAGGAAGCCACGATCCAGGAAACGAAGTAGGGGATGAAGAGGCAGGTCTGGAAGATCTTGACGGAGCTGGCCTTCAGTTCGAAGAGCAGCAGAGCCAGCGTGACGGGCACCACAGTACCCAGCACGATGAACACAAGGTTGTGCTGAATGGTGTTCCGGGTGATCTGCCAGGCAGCGCTGGACTTGAAGAAAAACTCAAAGTTCTTGTACCAGGGATCTGCCCAGGGGCTGGCGAAAACACCGTCGGTGTAGTTAACATCACGGAAGGGGATCGTCAGACCGAAGTAGGGAACAAAGTAGTAGCCGATCAGGAAGATGAACCCCGGCAGAGCCAGAGCCCACAGACCCCAGTTGGGTTTCTTGAAACGCCTCTTGTGCGGAGTCTGCGGCAGCGTCGGACCGGCAGACACTTTTGACTTCACGATGGAACTCATGTACACGCCTCCATTACTTGTATTTGCGATAGACGCATAATATATCTTTGCTGATTATAGCACAGGGCATCGGCAAATGTCCATAGATAATTTACAATTTATCAAGGGAAAATTGGGAATATGCACAGATGAATCGAAATACGGCAGAGGAGATTGACATAATGTCGAAATTAACGCTGGTATTCGAATTCCAGATTGTAGATGCTGACGGTATCGCCCTCTTCGATGCCCATTTCCTCAAGCTTGTCGAAAAGACCGGAGGAACGGAGGGATTTGTCGAAGAACATACGGGATTCGTAATCGGAGAAATTGACATTCCGCACAAGATGCTCCATCCAGCCGCCTTCGATGATCCAGAGATCATCCTCATGACGGATGTCGGGTTCCGCAAAGCGTCCGCTTGTGTAATCGGGAACATAGGTGGGCTCGTAGACGATGACGGGAGGCAGCTCCTTCAGCTTGCGGGAAGCCGCATAAACGACCTCCTGCAGACCCATGTGGGCAGCGGCGGAGATCTCGTAATACTCGGCGCCGATCTCCTTCATGTAAGCGCGGAACCGTTCCGTCAGCTCCGGATCGTCGCACATATCGCACTTGTTGCCGCAGACGATCTGGGGACGGTCGGCAAGCTCGGGACTGTACTGACGGAGCTCTTCCTGAATGGTGTTGAAATCCTCAATGGGGTCTCTTGCTTCGCTGCCGGAAATGTCCACCACGTGGATGATGAGACGGCAGCGGTCAATATGCCGCAGAAAATCGTGGCCGAGACCTGCGCCTTCGCTTGCGCCCTCAATGATACCGGGGATATCCGCAAGGATGAAGCTTACGCCCTCGCCTGCATAGGCAACGCCGAGATTGGGGTACAGGGTGGTGAAGTGGTAATTTGCGATTTTGGGATGGGCGCGGGTAACGGCTGCAAGGAAGGTGGATTTCCCTACATTGGGGAAGCCCACAAGACCCACATCCGCAAGAAGCTTCAGCTCCAGCACCACATCAAGCTCTTCACCGGGAAGCCCGCTTTTGGCAAAGCGGGGGCACTGCCGTGTGGGGGTGGCAAAATGAGAGTTGCCCCAGCCGCCGATACCGCCCCGGGCAAGGACATATTCGCCCTTTTCGGACATATCCTTGATGACGGCGCCTGTCTCCGCGTCTTTGACCACGGTACCCACAGGCACACGGATGACCACGGACTGACCGTCCTTACCGGTCATCTTGTCCCCGGAGCCGTCACCGCCGTTGGAGGCGGCATACTTCCGCTTGTAGCGGAAGTCCATCAGTGTTGCAAGGTTGGGGTCGGCCTGCAGAATGACATCGCCCCCCCGACCACCGTCGCCGCCGTCGGGACCGCCGGAGGCAACATATTTTTCCCGGTGAAAGGCCACGGCGCCGTTGCCGCCGTTACCGGCCTTCACATGGATCTGCGCTTTATCCACAAACATAGTTACGTTCTCACTTTACAGGAATTCCGGGATTTTCCGGTACATACAGTATAACCGAAGCGGTGGATTTATGCAAGGTGGGAGGGGTGCTCCGTGGCAGGTTTTGCGAAAATGGTCACATTTTGCGCGGCAATGATGTTCCTCTGCGCGGGAGGCTGTGCTTCGGTACGGCTGAGATTCCTGCAGCTGAGAGGGCTGGGAAAGGCCGTCCGTCAGGTGTTCGGAAGAAGCAAAGACGAAAGCGGCGATGGCATTTCTTCCTTTGAAGCCTCCTCAGCCGCGCTTGCAGGCGCTGTGGGAACGGGGAACATTGCCGGGGTTGCGGGAGCTATTGCCCTTGGAGGACCCGGGGCGGTATTCTGGATGTGGGTCTCCGCCATATTGGGAATGGCAACGAAATACGCGGAGATCTTTCTTGCGGTGAAATACCGTGACGGACGAATGGGCGGATGGCTTCGAAACAGCGGGGAACATCTTTTTCCCCTGTTCTGCCTTTTTGGTGCTTCCGCCGCCATGGGCGTGGGAGCTTTGGTGCAGTCTTCCACCCTTGCGGAGGCGGTAGCGGAATCCGCAGGGGATAGTCCCCTTTGGTTAAGACCTGTACTGGGGATCTCGGCTGCGGTCATCACGGGAATGGTCGTTTCCGGCGGAGCGAAGGGAGTGGGAAAGCTTTCGGCGCTGCTGATGCCGGTGATGGGGGGACTTTATGTTCTGGGAGCGGTTTACATCATCCTGCAGAATCTTTCGGGCATTCCGAAAATGCTCGAGGAGATTTTCACTTCAGCCTTCGGGCTTCGCTCTGCAGCGGGAGGCGCATGGTTTTCGGCGGTACGGTACGGTGTGGAGCGGGGCGTGTTTTCCCACGAGGCGGGACTTGGCTCCGGTGCGCTTGCCCATGAGTGGAGCCGGGAAAAGGAACCGGAAAAGGAGGCTCTCTGGGGCATTTTCGAGGTGTTTGCAGATACGGTGGTGATGTGCAGCCTTACGGCATTTGTCGTTCTTCTTTCCGGGGAAAAAACGGCGATTGGTGCATTTTCCTCCGTGCTGGGGAATGGGGGAGGATTGCTTGTTGCGGGCTGCAGCGTATTTTTTGCGCTTTCCAGCCTGTTTCCCTGGTGCATTTACGGAAAGCAGTGCTTCACGGGGTTAACGGGCGGTAAAGGAAAAGGCTATACGGCGGCATATCTGCTCTGCATTGCAGCGGCGCCTTTTCTTCCGCCGGAAAGCCTGTGGCAGTGGGCGGGAATACTCAATGCCTGTATGGCGGCACCCAATCTTCTTGCGGTACTGCGGCATATGCGCCGGGGAAATGTAGCTTGACAGGGGAAAACGGCGGCACTATAATTTCTCCAAAGAAAGGCGGTGCTGTTATGAAGATCGCGGAAAAGATCTATCTGGATTATTCGGGACTTATCGAACACGGTCCCATTACCATCGTGGCCTTTGGTGACAGCGTGACCCACGGAAGCGTTGCCGGTGGTGAAATGAACTATGAAACGGTGTACTGGAACAGGCTGAGAAAGAAGCTGCTTCAGGTGCGGGATTATGTGCCGGTGAATGTGATCAATGCCGGTATCGGCGGCATTACCGCGAGAGATTCTCTGGGACGGATGGAAAAGCAGGTTCTGGCGCACGAGCCCGACCTTGTCATCGTCTGCTTCGGCCTGAACGATGTGAATCTGGAGCTGGAGGAGTATCTTGAGCCCTTGCGGGAGATATTCCGCCGCTGTCTGGAATACGGTACGGAGGTCATTTTCCTTACCCCCAATATGCTCAACACCCGGGTGGATCCCGATGTGGAGGAGCAGTACCGGGAATATGCGGCAAAAACTGCCGAAATGCAGAACGGCGGCAGAATGGATACCCATATGGAAAGCGCAAAGGCGCTGGCGGAATCCATGGGGGTTCCCGTGTGCGACTGTTACGGGATGTGGAAGAAGCTTTCCGAAACGGAGGATGTGACAGCGCTTCTGGCAAACCGCATCAATCATCCGACGAAAGAGATGCATGAGCTTTTTGCACAGGCACTTTTTGAAATGCTCCTTCCCGAAGAGGCGGAGAAGGGCAAAGCGGAAAGCACCATGTGGCGGACATAA
>JAFQKD010000096.1 GCA_017397075.1 Oscillospiraceae bacterium
ATCGGCCTTTTTGATGGTCTTCACATACCAGCAGGTACCGCGGTGGTAGTCGTTTCCGCCATCCTGGCCGTCAACAGCGTTCCAGGTATGGGGCAGATCCACCTTTTCCCAATCGGCGGGCATGGCAGACGGCACAGCCTCCGCAGTCTTGCTGAATGCCCAATTTGCATTGATGTTAAAAATGTTGCGCAAAATGATTGCCTCCTTATGCAGCGGTGTAAACAGTGTAGGGCACGGCCACGATGATCTCTTCCGCGCTCTTGCCCTTCATGAATGTTTTCAGAAGCTTTGCAGCGGCTTCAGCCATGCCGTCCATATCTTCCATGGCTGCACCGGCAAGCTGACCTGCGTCGATGACGTTCATGGTGGTGTAGATCATCTGCTCCAGTTCTTCTTCCTTAAGGTCGCTGGTATCTGCAAACATCATGGCATCGGCATCAGCACCCACGGTGAACACGGGGATGCAGTGGGTCTTCAGACGGGTGGTATTATAATCCAAATCCTGCAAAGCCGCAAGTACCCCGAGAGCAGCCTCGTCGCTGCCGGTAAAGATCATTTCGATCATGGTGCCGTCTTCATCGGAGCCGTTTTCCAGGATTTCCTTCAGGCTCATATCCTCAGCCTGCTCCAGCGTGAAGTTCACATCATCTTCTTCGCTCTCCTGAACAGCGGCATCCGCAGCCTCGATCACATCCGCCATATCGCCCATGGCATAGCAGCTGATGACACCGTCGCCGTTGCGGTCGATGGTGTCTGCGTGGTCTTCCACATAGGCAAGGATATCCTCGCTGTAGACCTCGCTAAGGGTTGCATCATCGCTCATGACGCAGGCGGCCTTCTCGTAGGAAGAGATCACAGCCTCGTCGATGGCGGCATTCAGGAACACCACAGGGATGTCCGCGGCCTTGGCAATGTCCACGATGGTCTGTGCAGCGGCGGCATCCACCAGCTCCACAAGGAGCGCGGCACAGCCTTCGCTGACAGCGGCTTCAGCCTGAGCGGTCTGCTCAGCCTGATCGCCGTTTGCGGCATAGCCAACATAGGAAAGCTTTTCAATGTACATGGCGCGCTCAACAGCATTCAGCATGGTGTTGGGCAGGGTAGCCTCGGTTTCGCTGCCGCTCCAGAGAACAGCAACGGCGGTGTCGCTTCCGCCGCAGGCAGAAAGACCGAGCAGCATAGCAGCAGCCAGCAGGATAACGATCAGTTTTTTCATGGTCTTCCTCCTTCTCAGTCTTCGCTGGTCTGACGCTGAGCAAGCTCTGCGTTCATCTTATCCAGCGTCTTCTTATCCAGATTGTAAATCAGTGCAAGACCCACGAACTGCAGCAGGGCGCTGAAGAGGTACAGACCTGCCACAAGGTAACGCATGTTCAGCGCAACGCTGAAGAGCTGGTTGCCGCCGTTGACGCCGGCATACCCCAGCATCCCCATGATGACCAGAGCCAGAGAGGGGCCAACACCCTGAGCAAGCTTACGGAAGAAAGAGTGCATGGAGTACACGGTGCCCTCTTCGCGGCTGCCGTTCTTCCACTCGTTGTAGTCGATGGCGTCGCCCATCATGGACCAGGAAACAGTGGAATAAATACCAAGACCGAGAGAATACAGCAGCTGGCAAAGAATGTAAACCACCATACCCATGCCGCTGGGAGAAATGCGCAGCACGCACATGAGAACACTTGCGAGCACAGAACAAAGCGCGCCAATCACGGAAAGCTCCTTCTTGCCGTACTTCACAACCATCTTTCGTGCAAGAGGCGTAAAGACAATAATGGGGATCATGGCGAACATGGAGACCACACCGGAGAGCGCCACGTTCTTGAAGTAGGACTGGAACATAACGGTGACTGCGGTGGTAGCACCCTGCATTCCGATGAACATACCCATGGCGGCAACAGTTGCGCCCACGGCAGGACGGTTCTTTGCAAAGTTCTTCAGCGCCTTGAAGATATTGAACTTGGGCTGATCTTCGCTGCACTGCACGTTTTCATCCACGCGGATGGTGGTATTGCGGATCATATACTGGAAAGCGATGAAGCCGAGAACGCCCATGAGAAGGGCAACAAAGAACACGGTATTTCCCTTAATGTTATTGTTCTCATCGTAGATCAGCATGGGCAGAAGAACCATGGGGACCATGTTGCCCACCATGCTGCCTACGGAACGGAATGCGGACAGGGAGGCGCGGTCAGCAGGCTCCTTGGAAATCAGGCTCAAAAGAGAACCGTAAGGCACATTTGCAATGGTGTAGAAGGCATCCCAGAGGATATAGCCCGCCACAAAGACGATGCTCTTGATGACATTGGTGGCATCCTTCACCCACGGGATGAAGCACATTGCACCGGCCACAAGAAGACCGATGGATCCCAGCCACACGTAAGCAAGGAACTTGCCCCGCTTATAGGTGGTGCGCTTATCGTTATCGATGATGGTACCGATCAGGGGGTCATTGATCGCATCCCAGACCTGTACTGCCAGCAGCAGCGCAGCATAGAGGATGGAATCCATCCGCATGAACTGGGTCCAGAAAATTGCCATGGTTCCCTTCAGCGCGAAGCTCATGTTGCAGCCAAAGTCACCTGCAGCGTAGGCCAGACAGTCCCGCGCGCCAAACTTTCGCTTGCCGTTTTCGTCCAACTGGACAGGCTTTTTTGCCATTTTTGTTCCCTCTCTCTCAACATATTTCCGCAAAACCGATATGCGGACATACCCTTACAGGTATAATAGTATCAAGATACCCAAAATGCCGTGAGGATTATTTTTGTGTGCAATAGTATTATTTTTGCAAAATCTATTGCAAAGTTTCTGTTTTCGTTCCATAATAACAAAAGAGGGTGTTTTTTCTCCCGACTGATTCCTTGACAGGGGTTGAACAGCGTGTCATACAGCGCAGAACTGTCCTATTTTTCCCGTGTACTTGAAAAAATACGTGTCCGGACAAGGACCTTCCGCCTGAACGCCCCGCTGGAGCAGCAGGTGGAGCACGACCTCCGCCCGCTTTTGGAAAGCGGAAATCTGCCTTCTCTGCAGAAGTTGTCTCCGGACTGGATCCGGCCCAACACCATCTACAAACTGACAGATCCCTTTTTCTGCCAGTATGCGGTGCTGCTTCTCCCGGATGCAGAGGAAGAGCTTCTTGTGGTGGGACCTTACCTCCTGCAGGAGATCAGCAGAAACCGGCTTCTGGAACAGGCAGAAGCCATCGGCATTCCCGCAGGACTTTTCTCTTCACTGGAGACCCGTTTTGCCTCCATCCCCGTGCTGCGGGATACCTCCGCTTTTTTCGCCCTGCTCACCTCACTCGGTGAGCTTCTCTGGGGAGGAGACAGCGCATTTTCCATTGTGGACATGGAGCAGGATGTTTTCACCGCCTTTGATCCCCGTGCAGCCTGCAGCGGTGAGGATCCGGAAGACGCACTGCGTCATGTACGGGACATGGAAGCCAGATACGAATTTGAAAACAAGCTGCTGGACACCGTGGCAAACGGTCTGCCCCACCGTGCGGAATTCATGATGCGGAATTTCTCCATGCTTGCCATGGAGCAGCGTGTACCCGATCCGCTGCGGAACACGAAAAACTATGTCATTGTCTGCAACACGCTGATGCGGAAAGCCGCCGAGCGGGGCGGCGTGCATCCCATCCATCTGGACCGCATCTCCTCCGGTTTCGCCAGAAAGGTGGAAAGTCTCGGCACACCGGAGGAAGGCATGGAGCTCATTGTAAAAATGACCCAGACCTACTGCCGTCTTGTGCGGCACCATGCCACCATGCAGTATTCCCCCCTTGTGCAGAAGGTCATCGCCGTCATCGACACGGACCTTACCTGCGAGCTGAATCTCCACGCCCTTGCCTTGCTCCACAACATAAATTCCAGCTACCTCTCCACCCTGTTCAGAAAGGAAACAGGCAAAACACTGACGGAATATATCACCACTGCCCGTTTGGATGCAGCAGCAAAGCTGTTAAAAACCACCTCGCTGCAGATCCAGACCGTGGCGCAGCACTGCGGCATTTCCGATGTAAATTACTTTTCCAAGCTTTTCCGCAGGCATTTCGGCATTGCACCGAAACAATTCCGGGAGCAAAACTACGCGTTTCTCCCCAAAAGGACTTAAAAAAGCTCCGATCTTTCGATCGGAGCTTTTCTATTGGTTCTTACCGCAGGGCAAGGATCTTCTTTTCGTACTGCTTCATGCCGTCGATCCACTCGCTGCCGTTTCCGACACCGCGGGTCATGCAGTAATAATCCCACACAGCGCCCATGGGCAGAGTGCGGCGCTCCTCCTGCAGAGCAAGACGCAGCGTGTAATCCTCATCGGCTTCTGCCTTGCGGATGGCATCCACGGGGCAGAGATATGCATCCAGCAGTGCCTTACGGGCATTGCGCATGCCGATCGCCCAGCAGGCAACACGGTTGATGGAAGCGTCAAAGTAGTCCAGACCGATGTACACACGATCCTCCAGACCGTTGAAGACCACCTCATCCATAATGCGGCGGAGCTCATCGTCCAGCGTGATGACATGGTCGGAATCCCAGCGGATACCGCGGCTCACATGGAGCAGCACCTTGTCCAGATTCATGAGGCAAGCAGAAAGCTTTGCGCTGATGACTTCGGTGGGATGGAAGTGACCTGCATCCAGACAGTAGAGCTTGTTGTTCTTCACGGCATAGCCGTAGGAGAACTCGTGGCTTGCCACGGTGTAGCTTTCCACGCCCACACCAAAGAGCTTGGACTCGATGGCGCAGGGAACAACGCTCTCATCCACTTCGGGGGCAAAGATCTCATCCAGAGACTCTGCCATGCGGATACGGGGTGCAAGGGTATCTGCGCAGGTATCCTTGAAGCCGTCGGGCATCCAGTAGTTCACCACGCAGGGCTGACCTGTGGCCTTCCCCATTTCATAGCCGATCTCACGGCAGCGCTTGCCGTGCTCGATCCAGAAACGGCGGGTAGCTTCCTTCGGGCTTGCAAGGGAGAAATCCCCGTCCATTTTGGGATGAGAGAAGAAGGTGGGATTAAAGTCAAGACCGAGACCGTGCTCCTTGGCAAAGGCCACCCAGTTTTCAAAGTGCTTGATGGTGTAGCCGTCGCGGTCCACGTTTTCGCCGTTCTTTTCGGCATAGCAGGCATGCATATTGAGCTTCACGCTGCCGGGGATGAACTTCAGCGCCTGTGCGATATCGGCGCGAAGCTCTTCGGGGGTACGGGCTCTGCCGGGGTAATTTCCGGTGGTGGCAATGCCGCCGGTAAGCTCACCCACGCCGTCAAAGCCGATGACGTCATCGCCCTGCCAGCAGTGCATGGATACGGGGACAGCATCTGCCCTGGCCATGGCTGCGTCTGCATCAACGCCCACAGCGGCATAAGCTTCCTTGGCATACTCATAGCCCTTGAGGATCTTTGCTTCGTTCATGTTCATTTCTCCTTATTCCAAATACCAGACTTCGGTCATCCGGGGCTGGGCGCCTGTCACAGGATCCATCTCCATGACCATAACATCCTTCATGTACTCGTTCCAGCGATCCACCACAGGACTTTCCGCCTGCACCTTTGCGGCATACTCGATGCTCTCGCACTCATAGTAGCCAACAAGGGTATCTCCGGTGTTCCAGATGCTGTAGTTGGAGATGCCGGCCTTTTTCAGCACTTCCACCATTTCCGGCCAGATCTCCGCATGCCGGCGCTTGTACTCATCCAGCATACCGGGCAGCACTCTTGCTTTCCATCCGTAGCGCTCCATTGTATGTCTCCTTTTCAGTTCTTCTTTTTCAGGATCTCCAGAGCCTCTTCCAGCCCTGCGGTATCCGTATCGGCCTCGCGGCCGGAAAACACGATTTCTTCTGCCTGCGCGGTCACTGCATCCATATCCGCACCGGAAAGCACCGGCTTCATCTTTTCGCCGGTTTCCTGCGGTGTATCGGAAAGACTCAGCTTCGCTCCCCGAAGGGTACTTCCCCGGAGAAGCAGGCGGTAACCTTCAACAAAGCGTTCTCTTCCTGCCGGCATACGGGAAAATTTCCGCATTTCCCGCTTCCATCCCCGAAGGCCGGTAATGCGGGTCTTCTTTGGGACGGAAAGCTCACCGGAAATCTCCTCCGTCACATCAACGTAATCCCCGGAGACTTCCCCGCCGTTCCCGCGGTTTCGCTTCCGCAGCCAGCGCAGGAGCATACTGCGCAGTTTTTCCAGCTTCTGCTGCAGCCATTCCTTCACCGGCCTTGCAATAATCCAGACCAGAAATGCAACGCAAAGGCCGAACACCAGCCAGATGATCCATTCCGGACTTCTGCTGACAGCCCCATCCGCAGCACCGCTATTATACTTATTGTAATTGCCGGCACCGAACCCGGGTGCCATCGGGAAAAGGTCAAGAATGGCGCTGATGAGCCAGTTTACCGCAAGGATGATGCCGCGGATCGCTGCCTGCAGCCCGTTTGCAAGAGGCTTCCGCACAGCGATCAGCAAGGATCCGCCTGCAAACAATCCCACCACCAGAAGCAGATTGTTTCGCCGCACCTTTTCCGGCAGACGGCTTTTGCTGTGCCCGCGGCGGCTCATGTTCCGGTCAATGCTGTTATAGTTTGCCCCGGCGGTAATGCATCCTGCTCCCAGAAAAAAGATCCACACAAAGCCGTCCATTGGCGGTGCATTTTCCAGCAGAATCAGCTTCACGATCCCGGCACACAAAAGCAGTACCCCGCCCGTACCCATGATTGCGTACATTCCCGGCTGCTTTCTGCCGCAAATATCGCCTACAAACATGGCCGCAAGGTTAATGATGACTGCAACCACCACTCCGCCCAGTTTTATGACAAAGACATGATACCACAGAAACGCACTTCCCACCACAAGTCCCACAGAAAGAACCACGGCAAGTACATCCAGAACCCAAGGGGGCGTTTTTGTCCGGGACAATCCCCAGCGCAGCACCATAATGCAGAACGCCGCAGCGGTACTCACAAGGGTATATTTCCCTGCACCGTCCTCCAGCTTGAGGCCTGCAACGGCAACCCACCACACGCCGTACACGGCAAGCAGCACCGAAAGGCCGGAAAGCGTTCTCAGCAATACGGACAGCATCTGCGATTTATCTTTCATGACGAGGGCAGCGCAGGCAGGAACACGGGACCGTTCTCCCCGTTCTGCACCAGCATTTCCGGCCAGATCTCCGCATGCCGGCGCTTGTACTCTTCCAGCATACCGGGCAGCACTCTTGCTTTCCATCCGTAGCGCTCCATTGTATGTCTCCCTTTCAATTCTTCTTTTTCAGGATCTCAAGGGTCTCTTCCACCCCGGATGTATCCGTATCGGCCTCGCGGCCGGAAAACACGATCGCTTCCGCCTGCCGGGTAACCGTCTCCACAGGACCTTGGCAAAGCACGGAGAGCACCTTTTCCCCGGTCTCCATGGGTGTATCGGAGGGGCTCAGCTTTGCACCGCGAAGCTCGCTTCCGCAGAGCATCAGCCGATAGCCTTCCATGAAACGTTCCCGTCCTATCGGCATTTTCTGGAATTTCCGCACATCCCGCTTCCATTCCCGTGTACCGATGACCCGGGTCTTTTTCTCTGCACTGTCGGTATCGGTGAGCTCCTCTGTCACATCCTCATAGTCCCCGGAAACTTCGCTGCCCAATGCCGAGGTGTTCTTCTTCCGCAGCCAGCGCATGATGGCAGCGCGCAGCTTTGTCAGCTTCACCCAGAGCTTTTGCAGAAGCTTCTTTACGGAGATCACGATCAGGACCGAAAGCCCAATACCAACCACAATGAGGAAAACCGTCTCCCAGAAGTCCGGTGTCCAGCTCTGCGCGCCGGCCATATCGGTAGTGACATTCATTTCTATAACGCCGCTGCTCTGTTTCTCCGGGATCAGGGAAAGGATCCATTTGATGAAATTGCCGATTGCCAGAACAAGTCCCCGCACCGCAGCCTTAAGGCCGTTTGCAAGAGGCTTCCACAGAAGCAGCACCACCGCACCGATGCCGTAAAGCACGGCAAGGGTGAGCAGATTGTTCCGCCGAACCTTGGCGGGAAGTCTTGTCTTGCTGTGTCCGCGGCGGGTCATATGCTTATCGATGCTGTTGTAGTTGGCACCGGCGGTGATCATTCCCGAACCGAGGAAAAATACCCACAGGATCCCCAGCATGGAGGGAGCTTCCCCGATCAGCGTGATCTTTATGGCGGAAGCGCAGATCAGCGAAACCGCGCCGATGCCCATAACGGCATACATCCCCGGCTGTTTTCTGCCGCAGAGGTCGCCGATCAGCATGGCAGCGAGATTGAAAACCCCGGCAAAAACCGCGGCGCCGAGACCGAAACCAAAGGCATGATGCCAGAGAAACACGCTTCCCACGCCCACAGCCAAAGAGAGAAACACCGTCAGAACATCCCGGCACCATGGAAGCATTTTCGTCCGTGAAAGTCCCCACCGGAGCGCCATATTCACCGTGCCGGCGGCAACACAGATCAGTGTGTACTTCCATTCGCCGTACCCGAGTTTGAGTCCGGCATGCACAAACATAAGCCAAATTCCGTACGCGGAAAAGAGCACGGAAATGCCCGCAAGAAAATGCAGCACAACGGAAAGTATCTTTGATTCCTTCATCACGCAGGCACCTCCCGCAGGACAAGGATATCCAGATCCTCCGGCAGTGTGCTTTCATCCAGTGCTTTGGCGCAGACAAGCTTTACCCGCACGCCTGCTGCCTGTCTTTCCCGGGCAAAGGCAAACATCTCTTCCGTAAAGAAGCTGGTGACCAGTACGATATCGCTGGCTTCCAGATTGCGGACTGAGGATTCCAGAAAATCGGAACAGCTCTCCCCTACCTTCAGGGGAAGCCGCGCCAGCATCCGCAGAACATCCAGCACATGCTCTCTTCCCGCAAATTCCTCCGTGACAAGATGCCCGTTTTCTCCGTCGAGGGTGGCATTCACCCCGAAACGCACAGGAATCCCGGTGCGCAGCGTATCATCCAGATACCCCGCACAGATGCGGATGCAGTCCTCAATGCAAAATTCATCGGCAACACCGCTGAAGTCGTTTTTCCGGGACTGCATATTCATGAGCAGCAGCAGATTCTGGTCTGCGGTGCACTCATCGTTATGCACCATGATCTGCCCCTGTCTCGCAGTCGCCCGCCAGTGAACACGGTTCAGCGGGTCTCCCGGGGCATATTCCCGCACACCTGCGGTATGGAAGGGATCGGTGAGATAATGGCGGCGCACCACCACATCTCCCCCGATTTTTTTCGCGCTGGTAAGCTCCTCGGTAAGCTCGCAGGGCTTCGGCAGCACCGTAAGCTCCGCATCGGTCTTCACCGCGAAAGAGGTGCTTCCCATCCCCGCAAGATCGGTGGTGAGCAGCATGCATTTTTCAATGGGGAAAACGCCCCGCTTGAGGCATTTTACCTTCCAGCTTCTTGTGGTGCGCTGTTTGCCGCCCATGGAAAAGAAGCTGTTCACAAAACGGGTATCCCCGGTGACCATGGACTGCGTCCCCGCATATTCCAGCCAGCGGGAAGTGGTCAGCTCCGAACGCAGCCAGGGAAGGGGCAGAAGCTTTCGGTTCGTCACCTTTTCCACAAGGCGGATCTCCTCCCCCTGCATGGCTTCCTTCACATTGAAGGCGCAGGAGTAGTCAAACTTTTTAAAGGAAAGCTTTGCAAAAACGATTCGCTGACCGATGAGCAGAACGACCACCAGCAGCACAACAAACAGTACTTCCATATCTCAGTGGATCGCAGGAGCCTGCACAGAGGCAAGAATGTTGTCGATGATCGCCTTTGCCGTTTCCATCTGGTTGTGGGTAGCACCCTTGCAGCTGATCCTGTGGCACAGCACATCCGCAGCAACGGCCTTCACATCCTCAGGGATCACATAGTCTCTGCCGCTGACGGCTGCCTTTGCCTGGCTTGCCCGCATCAGGGCGATGCTGCCCCGGGGGCTTACGCCCAGACGGATACGGTCATGTCTCCGGGTAGCGGCAACGATCTGCAGGATGTAATCCTTCACCGCATCCTCCATGTGGATCTCCCGCACGGAAGCCTGTGCGGAAAGCACATCCTCCCGGCCGGCAACAGCCTTGAGCTCGGCAAGGGGATCGGTCTTCATTCTGCCGGAAAGCATTTCCCGTTCGCTTGCTGCATCGGGATAGCCCATGGAAAGCCGCATGAAGAAGCGGTCAAGCTGGGCTTCGGGCAGGGGGAAGGTCCCCTGGATCTCCACGGGGTTCTGTGTGGCCGCCACAAGGAAGGGCTCCTGCAGCTCACGGGTCTCCCCATCCACGGAAACGCGCCGCTCCTCCATGCACTCCAGAAGACCGGACTGGGTCCTTGGGGTAGCGCGGTTGATTTCATCGGCAAGGAGGATCCCGGTAAATACGGGACCGGGACGGAAAATAAATTCGCCCGTCTTCTGGTCAAAGATGTTGGCACCCGTCACATCGGAGGGCAGAAGGTCGGGGGTAAACTGAATTCTCGAGAAAGGCAGGTCCATGGACTTTGCAAGCGCCTTGATGAGCGTTGTCTTTCCTGTGCCCGGAACATCCTCAAGAAGGATATGTCCGCCGGAAAGCACGCAGATCACGCATTTTTCCACCACATCATCCTTACCGCGGATCACGGAGGTCACATTTCCCAAAAGCTTCTCTGCGAAGGTCTTTGCGTCCATAGACAACACCTCATTATATGTATTTGTGCTATTATATCACACCGAAAACCGCAGGTCTATTCTTTTATGCGAAAAAAGGATGCGCAAAACGCATCCTTTTTCTGCTTAATATACTTTGGATTCCGTAAGCTCACCGTTTTTCCATGTGAGGTCAACGGTTTTGTTCCCCCAGATGCGAAGTCCCCGGACAGAGCCGTTCTTCCATGACGAGGGCAGCGCAGGCAGGAACACGGGACCGTTCTCCCCGTTCTGCACCAGCATTTCCGCAATGCCGGATGCGGCGCCGTAGTTGCCGTCGATCTGGAACGGCGGATGGGCGTCGAAGAGGTTGGGGTAAGAGCCGCCCTTCAGCGCGTAGTTTACTTCCTCTCCGGACTCCACCATGCGAAGCTGCATATCGATGAGCTTCTTTGCGTGGTCACCGTCCCGAAGTCTTGCCCATTGGTTGATCTTCCAGCCAAGGCTCCAGCCTGTGCCGTCATCCCCGCGCTCCGTAAGAGACTGCCGCACGGCATCTGCCAGCGGATCGTTCCACGCGATATCGTGGGCGGGATGCATTCCGTAAAGGTGGCTGATGTGGCGGTGATGCTCATCCTCGGAGACAAGTCCCTTTTCCGCCCATTCTGCAACAGCACCGGTTTCGCTGAGCACATAGCCCCGAAGCTTCGGTAGCATTTCGCGTACGGTTTCCTCCAGCCTTCCTTCGCAGCCGAGAGTCCCGGCCTCCCGGAGAAGCTCGGTAAAGATGTCCTTCACGATGGCCATGGTCATTGCCGTGGTCTCCGCAATGGGACAGAGTGTTCCGTCAGACAGGACGAACGCGTGCTCGGGGGATGTAGAGGGGCAGAACACAAGCTTCCCCTCGCTGTCCTCATCCAGCATGGCAGCGTAAAACTCCGCACAGCCGCTGACGAGGGGGTACAGCGTATCCTTCAGGAATTCTTCATCCCCGGTATAGTTCCAATATTCGATAAGCTCACGCAGAAGCCACCCGGTGGACATGGGCCAGACGCCCCATCTCACAACGCCTTCCCCGCCGTTTCCGACAGGTGTGGAAAGCCGCCAAAGGTCGGTATTGTGATGGGAGCAGAAGCCGGGAGCATGGTAATATTCCGCAGCGGTGCGCTTTCCGCTTTCCGCAAGTTCCTTAACAAGGTCATGCAGCGGCAGAGAGCATTCCGCAAGGTTCGTCATCAGCACCGGCCAGTAGTTCATTTCGGTGTTGATGTTGATGGTATAGTTGGAGTTCCACGGCGGATTGAGTCTGTGGTTCCAGATGCCCTGCAGATTCGTCGCCTGCGTTCCGGGACGGGAGCCTGCAATGGTGAGATACCGTCCGAAATGGAAGAGAAGGGCGTAAAGCGCGTTATCCTCTCTCCCCCGCATATGGCGAAGAAGCCGCTCATCCGTAGGCTTTTCCCCTTCGGGTCCGCCGCCAAGGTTCAGCTCACACCGGTCATAAAGCGCCTTATGGTCGGCAACATGGGCCTCAAGAAGCTTCTGCCAGCCCCTGTTTGCCGCCCGCTGGATATCGGACTTTGCAGGACGCTCAAAGGGTCTCCCCTCCAGAACCGGGGATCTGTCCCAGCCGTTAAAGCTTGTGCGCACGGCAAAGGAGATCTCCGCCGCATCCGCGCCTTCCACCCGAAGCTTCCCCTGAGAGGGATAGACCTTTCCGCCCACGGTCTCCACATGGGCGATGGCAAGAAGCTCTATGCCCTGCTCGCTTTTTTCCTCCGGATACACATGGACAGCCCGCTCCTGCCCAAGACCACGCTCGATACGGCGGTCGGGGCACTGTCCCTTCAGCAGAACTTCCTTTCCGGAAGCGGTGACCGTTCCCCGAAGCTGCGTTTCCAGCTCCATGGTAAAGGTGACCGCGGCCTTGTCATTTGCGGCAATGCGCATGACAAAAACCTGATCCGGCGCGGAAACAAAGCATTCCCGCTTGTAGAACACGCCGCGGCTCTCATACTCAACGGTGTGTACGCCGGTGGAGAGATCCAGCCTTCTGCGGTACCCCCAGGGCTCTGCGCCGCCAAAATCCAGGATCAGATCCCCAAGCGGCAGGTAATTCTGGGTAGGCGCTGCCGTGAAATCCCGCTGCAGAAGAAGCTCCGCTTCACGGTACTTCTTTTCATGGGCAAGGGCTCTCGCCTTTTCCCACGTATCCTCAGGACCGTAAAGCCCGTAATGTCTTGGGTGACCTGTCCAGAGGGTATCCTCGTTGAGACAGACGCGCTCTTTTCCTGCTCCGCCGAAAACCATGGCGCCGATGCGCCCGTTTCCCAGCGGCAGCGCTTCGTTCCAGAATTCCGCCGCCTTATCATACCACAGGGTATGGGCGGGATGAATATCCCTCATCATGCGATGAACTGCTCCAGATACTTCTTGGAGAGCTTCAGGGAATCAATGATCTTCTCCCAGCTGCCCTCAAAGGCACGATCCTCCACTTCCACGCAGGCAAAGCTGTCATAGCCGATGTCGTTCATGGCGGAGGCAAAGGCACCCCAATCCATGTCGCCGAGACCGGGAAGCTTGGGCGCCATGTAATCCAGAGGATAGGCGGTGATGCCGACTTCGTTCAGCTTGTCCTTGTAAACGCGGATATCCTTGAAGTGGACATGGAAGATCTTGTCGGCAAAGGCGTACATGGGCGCAATGGGGTCGATCTGCTGCCAGATGAAGTGGCTGGGATCGTAGTTGATGCCGAGGTTGTCGCTTTTCAGGATCTCAAAGACCTTCTTCCAGTTTGCGGGGCTGGTCATCAGGTTCTGTCCGCCGGGCCACAGATCGGCGCCGAAGAGCATGGGGCAGTTTTCAATGCCAATCTTCACGCCCTTTTCCTCGGCCAGCTTCAGGATGGGAGGCCACACTTCCTTCACCAGCTCCAGATTCTCTTCCACAGTCTTTGTCTGATCACGGCCGATAAAGGTGGTGACCATGTTGATGCCCAGCTTTGCGGAGGCAAGAATGACCTTCTTCAGGTGCTCCACACAGGCATTGCCCTTTTCCCGGTCATGATCCAGGCAGTTGGGATAATAAGCCAGAGAGGAGATCTCCACGCCCTTCTTTGCGCAGTAATCCAGAATGTAGGCAGCCTTTTCGTCGGTCATGTCGGACACATCGATGTGGCTGACGCCGGCATAGCGGCGCTCTGCCTTGCCTGCAGGCCAGCATGCCACTTCCACGCACTTGTAGCCAAGCTCCGCGGCGGTATCGATCATCTTCTCGAAGCCCACATCGGCCAGAATGGCAGAGACAAATCCAAGTTTCATCGTTCATTTCCTCCTGTTAAGCTTGATTTCCGTCAAGTCGGTGTTTGCACCGCTCAGACGATTCCATACATTAGATTATACAGAATTCACCGCCGATTACAAGAGCGGATTTTTCTCTTGCACGAAAGATGTCCCTGTGCTATGATGCCCCATAGAGACCATGTGTCTGCCGCAAATTCTATATAAGGAAAGGAATCTGCACCATGTCTGTGAGAACCGAGATCATGACCCTCCCCGGCGCGGCCATTCAGGGAGAAAATCCCCTGCCCATGTTCCGCCGCACCTCCGGCTTTAATGTATTCAAAACCAAGGGCGAATTCCCCGATTCCGTTGCCGAGGATCTGGGCAATGCCCCCCGTATCCTGCCCTACCGGATGCAGGACCGTTACAGCCGCAGCCGTCCCGCCCTGTCTCTCAAGACCATCGTCATGGAAAACGAATATCTGAAGGCCACCTTTGTGCCCGAATACGGCGGAAGGCTCTGGTCACTCTTTGACAAGGTGCAGAACCGCGAGCTCCTTATGGCAAACCCCGTTCTGCAGCCGGGCAACCTTGCCATCCGCAACGCATGGCTCTCCGGCGGCATCGAATGGAACTTCGGCGCCATTGGCCACACCTATTTCACCTGCGACAACGTCTGGACGGCCATTCTGAAGGATGAAAACGGCGAGGAATTCGTCCGTATCTATGAGTTTGAGCGGGCAAAGGAAAATGTATGGCAGGCGGACTTCCATCTTCCCGCAGGCTCCCGCCAGCTTTTCTCCCACATCAAGGTACAGAACCCCTCCAGGACCGACTCCACCACCTACTGGTGGACCAACATTGCCATCCCCGAGGACGGAAAGACCCGC
>JAFQKD010000097.1 GCA_017397075.1 Oscillospiraceae bacterium
CCAGCTTCTTGATCTCGTCCACAAGACCCTTCATGCGGCTTTCAAACTGACCGCGGAACTGGGTGCCTGCCACAAGACTGGTGAGATCCAGAAGCCAGATCTCCTTGTCCTTCAGCTTATAGGGCACATCGCCTGCATGGATCTTCATGGCAAGACCTTCTGCAATGGCGGTTTTGCCGACGCCGGGCTCACCGATGAGACAGGGATTGTTCTTCTGGCGGCGGTTCAGGATCTGGATGACCCGTTCGATCTCCTCCTGCCGTCCCACAAGCTGATCCAGCTTTCCGGAGGCAGCTTTCGTTGTAAGGGAGATACAGTAGTTTTCCAGATATTTCCGCTTTTTGCTTTCCCGGTCATTTTTTCGCTCGCCGTCACGGCTGCGGTGATTTTCCTCACCGGAGGGTGCTGCGGGGGCGTTATCCTGCCCGCTGAAAAGACGGTTCAAAAAGGGGAAGGTAGCGGTCTTGCCGTCCTCCTCCTCGTCCTCGCCGTCGGCAAGCTCGGGGAGATTTTCGGCGCCGCCGAAGGCCTGGATCATCTCATCGGAGATATCCTCCAGATCCTCATCGGAAATGCCCATTTTCTTCATCATATCGTCAACGGGCTTGATCTTCAGTTCACGGGCGCATTTGAGACAAAGTCCCTCATTGGTGGAAGCACCGTTTTCGATCTTGGTGATGAAGATCACCGCCACGTTTTTCTTGCATCTTGCGCAGAGTGTAGGCTGCATGTGTGACTCCTTTCCGGGTCAGATACCCAGAATGTTTGCGATGGTGTTATGTTCCGTCAATGCTTTGGTGAGAAGAGAGCTCTGAAGCACCTCGTCGGAGACCAGAAGCCCCGCATAGCGGAGAACAGCGGTAAACAGCAGGACATAAAGAAGTCCCTTGAAGCCGCCGAGAACGGCACCCAGAATGCGGTTCACCACTTCAAGTCCCGGCAGAGACAGGTACAGATCCAGTGTATTCTTCACGGCGGCAAGAATGATGATGGTCAGCAGGAACACGATGGCAAAAATTGCCACATGAGAGACCCTGAGACAGATCTCCGTACCCAGAATGTGATTCATGGACTGATTTACGATACCTGTCTGGGCGGCAACACGGTCGGCGATCTCATTGGATACCCCGTCGGCAAATCCCAGCTGACGGCATACGGCATAGCTCACCGCGTGCACATCGGTCTTCTGTTCGTTGGTGAGACGGATCACCAGATCGTCATCCTCACCCTCGATGATCTCGCTGTAATCGGCGGTGAGGAGCTTTGTGGCATAGCTGTCCACAAGTCCGCTGCCCACGGACTGGGGGACGCTGGCAAATTCATCGTCATAGGTTTCGGCCATGACATTGCCCGCGCAGATGCAGGCCACGATGCCGGCAATGCTCAGGACGCTTACGATGATGCCGTTTTTGTTCCCGCGCCATGCGCACAGGGCAATCACGCCTACCAGAAACAGATCCAGCAAAACTGCAAACCAATTCATACGTTTTCTCCTATCCGCTCCTACCGAAGCTGCTGTGGATGATTACTTTCCGTAAATCTCCGCCGAATATTCGCCGGCGGCAATAAAGCTTCCGTCTGTGTGAGCCATGATGGAAATGGCATCCACCATGCCCTCGGTTTCGTAGATGACCTTAAGCGATGAGTTATACACCGTAATGCTGTCGGCGTACCGCACCACCACGTACCGTCCCGCAGCGGCAAGGGACAAAATCTCACGGTCTGTGGAAAGCTGAGAGAGGATGCGTCCCTGCTCATCCACGGTGATAAGACCGCCTTGCAGGCTGACGGAATTGTTTCTGTAGGAAAGCGCGGTAAAGCCCTCACCGTCAAAGGTGAAATGCGTGGGATACGGGGAGGGAAGATCAGCCCGTGCGTTTTCCGTACCGTCGTCTGCAACGGTGAGCACGGCATTTTCCGTAACCGCCGTTACCGAGTCCTTTCCTGCATAGCTGATGCTGAGGATCACCTGCCCGGGAAGAATATATCGGGCGTTTTCCGTCTCCTCATTGAGACGGAAGAAGCCTATGCGGCTTCCGTCTGCGCCAAGGGTCAAAACCGCAAGCTCTCTGCAGTTTTCGCTGACACAGGCGCCCGTCACATATCCGGAGCCGGAGGACCAGCGGTAGACCGCCCGCCCGCTTTCATTATAGACAGTTACCGCGCCTTTATAGCCTTCCGCTTCGCTGCAGACGGCGATCCAGCCGGAACCGTTTATGGATGCGGAAAAGATATTTCCTTCCGCCTCGCCGCTCCAGATAATTCCCTGCTTGTCCGCAACGCAGAGGTATTTGCCGCCAAGATCATAGATCAGCGCCAGATCTTCGGAAAAATCCGCTGCGGGCGAGGAAAGCTCCACCGCGGCGAGCACCGTTTCGTTTCCGCTGCTGTCAAGACAGCGGATGCTGTCCCGGCTGCCGATCAGGAAGCCTCCTCCCACCGGGGCAAAAACGGCCCCTTCCGCGTTATTATACCAGAACTCGGTGGTGGTTGTGCGCTCTCTTGTCAGATTTTTAACATTTTGCAGCAATCTTCTTGTGCTCATGCTGCCCTGACCTGTGCTGAGAAGGGCAATGCACAGAATGGCGGCGGCTGCCGCAGCGGCAAAGAGGGACAGCCAGATATATCGCTGCTTTCGCATTCGCCGGTTCATTCCGTGTCTCCTTTCCGTGAGATCAGTCCTGCATCATTTCGCCCACTGCACCGGGATACCAGATGCGGTTAAGGAAAAGTCCCTGCGGCGGCGCTGTGGGACCGGTAAGCCGTCTGTCGCCCGTTTCCAGAAGGGAAGGGATCTCCTCCGGGAGAAGCTTGCCCTCCGAGGCATAGACCAAAGTGCCCGTGATGGCGCGCACCATGTTGTAAAGAAATCCGTCCGCGCAGACGGCAATGCAGATCTCGTTTCCGCTGCGGGAAACATTGCACCAGTGGATGGTGCGGACGGTGGTCTTCGTCTCCGTACCTACGGAGCGGACGGCCTTGAAATCGTGGGTGCCCACGAAAGCCTTTGCGGCTCTGTCCATGATCTCCGCATCCAGCGGTTTGGGATAGAACCACGCTCTGTCACGAAGGAAGGGATCCTTCACCCTGCTGTTGCAGATACGGTAAATATATTCCTTCTTTTCGCAGGAAAGAATGGCATTGAATTCCCATGGCGCCTCCACAGCCGCAGATACGGCAATATCCCGGGGGAGAAGGGCGTTCATGGCCAGGGGAAGCTTGTCGCAGGGGATCTTTGTGCGGGAACGGAAATTTGCGCAGTAGCGCAGCGCATGGACACCTGCATCCGTTCTTCCGCAGCCGATCACATGGACCTCTTCCCCGCAAAGCTTTTTCAGCACCTGTTCAATGGTCTCCGCCACGGTTACTTCCGTCTTCTGCACCTGCCAGCCGTGGTATCCGGTGCCGTCATAGCTCAGACGCAGAGCAATATTCCGCATTTCTTCCATGGCATCAAAGACCGAAAACAGCAAGGACGATGACCCCTGCCAGAAGCAGCACACCCAGGATCAGCGCAAAAGCATCGCTTCCCGTCATGCGCAGGACCTTCATCCGCGTGCGTCCCTTGTCACCGTGATAGCAGCGGCTTTCCATGGCTGTGGCAAGCTCATCTGCGCGGCGGAAGGCACCCACGAACAGCGGCACCAGAATGGGGAGCAGAGCCTTTGCCCGCTTTACAAGACCGCCGGTTTCAAAATCGGCGCCTCTTGCCTTCTGGGCGCTCATGATCTTGTCGGTCTCTTCAATGAGCGTGGGGATAAAGCGAAGGGCAATGCTCATCATCATGCTCAGCTCATGGACGGGCACACGGATCTTTTTCAGGGGATTCAAAAGCCGCTCCAGACCGTCTGTCAGCGCAATGGGGGAGGTAGTGTAGGTCATGAGGAAGGTCCCGGAAACGAGGAGCATGATCCGCAGGATCATGAACACCGCCGTGCGGATACCCTCAAGGGTAATGGTGATGACCCAAAAGCTGAGCAGCACCGTTTCGCCCTTGGTGTAAAGGACATTCAGGATACCGGTGATGAGAATAATGATGAACAGGGGCTTAAGTCCCTTGAAGAGCGCCTTGACGTGAATTTTCGATATTGCAACACTTAACGCAAGAAAGACGATGACAGCACCGTAGGAAAAGTAGCTTTTTGCGGTGAAGAGGGCCGCAATGAAGAGGATCACAAGGAGGATCTTCGTCCGGGGATCAAGACGATGTACGGGGGTATTTCCCGGAAAATACTGACCGAGGGTGATATCCTTCAGCATAGGTTGTGCCCTCCCTTCAGCCGGACAATGGCCTTTGCGGCATCCTCCACCGTAAAGGCAGCGGGATCCACATCCACCCCAAGCTCCCGCAGACGCAGCAGCACCTTTGTTACTGCCGGGATCTCAAGCCCCATGGCGCGAAGCGCTTCCCCCCGGGAGAACACTTCCTTGGACGTTCCCTCCATGGCAACGGTTCCCTTGTGCATCACAACGATGCGGTCGGAAACACGGGCGGCAGCCTCCATGCTGTGGGTCACCATGATGACGGCAGCTCCTGTGGAGGTGTGGTATTCCTGAATATGGGCAAGGATATCCTCGCAGCCCTTGGGGTCAAGTCCCGCAAGAGGTTCATCGAGAATAAGGACTTCCGGGCGCATGGCAATGACGCCTGCAATGGCAACACGCCGCTTTTCTCCTCCGGAAAGATCGAAAGGGGATTTGTCCAGCATCTCTTCCGGGACGCCCGCAAAGCCTGCTGCCTCGTGAACACGCCTGTCCACATCCTCACCCACAAGACCCATGTTCTTGGGGCCGAAGGCGATATCTTTATATACGGTCTCTTCAAACAGCTGATATTCCGGGTACTGGAACACAAGTCCAACGCGGAAACGGGCGTTTCGCAGCGTTTCCTTGGAGGACTGCAGATCCTCACCGCCAACCAGCACACGGCCGCCCGTAGGCTTCACAAGACCGTTGAGATGCTGTATCAGGGTAGACTTGCCGGACCCTGTGTGTCCCACAAGGCCGATGAACTCCCCGGGGTAGACGCTGAGATCGACATCGTGGATGGCCACGGTCTCAAAGGGCGTGCCTGCCCCGTAGGTATGGGTAAGTCCTTCTGTTTTCAGAATGGGTGTTTGTGACAATTTCAGTTCCCCGCTTTGATGGTTTCTGCAATGGCATTTGCGCACTCCTCAATGCTCAGCGCATCGGAGGGCAGGTCAAAACCGGCTTCCTGCAGCTTCCGCAGGAGAGCAATGGTATCCGGGACTTCCAGTCCAAGTTCGGTAAGCGCTTCGGTTTGGGAAAAGAGAGCCTTCGGCGTACCGTCCATGGCTATGCGTCCCTTTTTCATCACAACGACTCTGTCTGCCTGAGCGGCTTCGTCCATGTGATGGGTGATGAGGATCACCGTAACACCCTTTTCCTGCAGCGCGCGGATGATGTTCATCACATCCTTCCGTCCCTGAGGATCCAGCATGGCGGTGGGCTCGTCAAAGACAACGCAGCGCGGCTCCATGGCAAGAACACCGGCAATGGCGATGCGCTGCTTCTGTCCGCCGGAGAGAAGGTGGGGCGCATGCTCACGGTATTCGTACATGCCCACACGCTTCAGGGCTTCATCCACACGGCGGCGGATCTCCTCCGGCGCGCAGCCCAGATTTTCCGGGGCGAAGGCAACATCCTCCTCCACCACATTTGCAACGATCTGGTTATCCGGATTCTGAAACACCATGCCTACGGTGCGGCGGATCTCCAGCAGCATGGTCTCGCTGCGGGTATCCATTCCTGCCACATAGACCGTGCCGCCGGCAGGAAGCAGAAGGGCGTTCATATGCCGGGCAAGGGTGGATTTTCCGGAGCCGTTCCGTCCGAGAATGGCGGTAAAGGTACCCGGTTCAATATTCAGTGTCACCCCGTCCAGAGTGAGTCGGGCTTCCGCCCGCTCATCCGCAGGATAGGAAAAGGTGACATTTTCGGCGGAAATGATGGGTTTCATATCACTTCTCCCAACGGCAGCTTGCCCCGCAGGGCAGCACAAGACCGCTGTCTGTCACGGGAAGACCAAGTTCCTCGCTTTCCGCGCTGCCCCCGAACTTCCGGGAGAGGACGGACTTCACAAGATAGGTAAGGCTTGCGGGAGCAAGACCTGTGGTGTAGGAATTCAGCAGCAAAAACAGAGGCTCGTCGGAAAGCACGCCTGCGCAAAGGCTGAGGAAGCCCCAGATGCTGTCCTCCAGCTTCCAGACTTCACCGCCGGGCCCTCTTCCGTAGGAAGGGGGGTCCATGATGATGGCATCGTACTTGTGTCCCCGGCGGATCTCCCGCTCCACAAACTTTCCGCAGTCATCCACGATCCAGCGGATGGGACGGTCGGAAAGATCGGAAGCGGCGGCATTCTCCTTTGCCCAGGAGACCATGCCTCTTGCCGCATCCACATGGCAGACGCTTGCCCCTGCGCTTGCAGCGGCAACAGTGGCGCCGCCGGTATAGGCAAAGAGATTCAGCACGGAGATGGGACGGCCTGCATTGCGGATCTTTTCCCGCATCCAGTCCCAGTTTGCCGCCTGCTCCGGGAAAAGCCCGGTGTGCTTGAAGTTCATGGGCTTTATGTTGAAGGTGAGATCCCGGTAGTGTACGGGCCAGGAAGCAGGCAGGTTACCCCTGTCCCAGCTTCCGCCGCCGGTATTGGAGCGGGTGTACCGCGCATTGGGCGTGTGCCAGAGCCGGTTTTTCCGGGGAGTTTCCCAAATTGCCTGAGGATCGGGGCGGACAAGGATAAAGTCGCCCCACCGCTCCAGCTTTTCACCGCCCGAGCAGTCGAGAAGTTCATAATCTTTCCATTCAGTTGCAGCCCACATAGTTTTCACCCG
>JAFQKD010000098.1 GCA_017397075.1 Oscillospiraceae bacterium
GACCGATAATCAGAAACGTTTTTCTCTCCCTTCGTCTTTTGCCTTCAGCAAAATCCACCTCCCTCCCTGAGGGAGGTTTTATATTGCGTATTCGCCGGAAGGGACAAAATATTTCAACGCCCTGCCGCCCGAACCCCGTCACGCAAATTCCCGGTTACCCTTCAGCCAAAATCTCCCAAAGACCCCGATAGGCTTCTGCCCAGCGGTGATTGGGCTTAAAATGATAGAGGGACTTTTCCAGATACACCACACGTCCATCGCGCACGCAGGAAAGCTCCCGCCAGCCGGGTTCACGCAGGAGGGATCCCATATATTCCCGTGCGGCAGTCTCATCCCCCATGGTGGTGATGAAAAGCCAGTCCGGATCCTCTGTGAGGATGTGCTCAAGGCTCAGCCCGTCCAGAAGCACCGGTGCTTCGTCCGCAATGTTCACCATGCCCAGATCCCGAAGCATTCCCCCGCAGGTGAGATCCTCCGACCCCTTTGCCTTGGTGGAACGGGCGGAAGACCCTGCCCGCACAAGAAGGATCCGCTGAGGCGCGCCGTTTTCCGCTTCCCGAAGGATCTCCTCCGTCTCAAGCCTGACGGCCTCCCCGTAGGCCTCCCATGCAGCGTCATTCCCCGTCAGATCGCAGAAAACGCGGAACATTCCCAGATAATCCTCCACGGATTCCTGACGGAAGAGGGCTGCGGGGATCCCCGCCCCACGGCAAAGCTCGACGGCCTCCGCCTGACAGGGATAATCCGCCGTGCCGATCACAAGATCCGGCTTTGCGGCGATGAGCGCCTCCGTATCGATGACGCTGTGCCCGGAGCCTTCATCCACCAGAATGACCCCCTCCTCCGCAAAGCCGCGCTCCACACTCTCCCCCACGGTGACGGAGACCGTGCCCCCCGCCATGACCCATGCCTCCGCATAGGAGGAAAACAGCACCGCAACGGTGTGAAGCTCCCCCGGAACGGGAACCTCCGTACCCATGCCGTCGGTGAAGGTCTCCCCTTCGTTGGGTGCGGCACAGCCGCATAGGGTCAGCGCAAAGCAGAGCATAAGGGCAAAAATCCGTTTCATGGCGAGATCCTTTCCGTTTTTCTTCTATCATACCACAGCGAAATGCCGTTGCAAAATCCCTTTTTCGTGATATACTCAATTTATATTATATATGTATACAGCATGGAGGAATCGCCATGGAAAGAAAAGCTTGTACCGTACCGGCCGAAGAGGTCGCCCGTCTGAAAGGTCTCGGCTTTTTGCGGGATGTGCAGACCGAGGATCGCTTCAATGTCCGTGTGCCTCTGGGCAACGGACGCATTTCTGCGGAAACCGCCCGTGTCCTTGCGGATGCGGCGGATAAGTTCGGCTCCGGCATGGTGGCCATGACCACCCGCCAGACTCAGGAGATCCAGGGGGTGCCCTATAGGAACGCGGATGCCCTCATTGCCTTCCTTGCGGAGCACGGGCTCGAACCCGGGGGAACGGGACCCAAGGTGCGTCCTGTGGTCAGCTGCAAGGGAACCACCTGCCAGTACGGGCTTATCGACACCTATGCCCTTTCCGAAGCCATTCATGAGAGGTTCTACAAGGGCTGGCATGAAACAAAGCTGCCCCATAAATTCAAGATCGCCGTTGGCGGCTGCCCCAATAACTGCGTAAAGCCGGAACTGAACGATCTTGGCATCATCGGCTGGCGGCATCCTGTGCGGAAGATGGAGCTTTGCCGCGGCTGCAAGGTCTGTCAGCTGGAAAAGGCCTGCCCCGTGAAAGCAGTGAAGCTTGCGGAGGGCAAGGCGGTTCTGGATGAAGCAGCCTGCAACAACTGCGGCCGCTGCGTGGGAAAATGTCCCTTCGGCGTCTGTGACGAAGCGGAGACCGGCTACCGCCTGTATGTGGGCGGACGCTGGGGCAAGCGTACAGCCGTGGCGCAGCCGCTTTCCCGGGTGTGCCGTACCGAGGATGAGGTGCTTGCGGTCATCGAAAAGGTGCTGACGTGGTATCAGGAGAACGGCACCCCCGGCGAGCGCTTTGCCGATACCATCACCCGCATCGGTTTTGCAAAGCTGGAAAACGCGGTGATGTAATCCGTTTCGTGCCATTTATTGCAAGGCGTTGCGATTTCTGATGCCCAATGCAAACACGAAATACGCAGCAATAAAAATCGTAGGGGCGATTCACGAATCGCCCGGCGGCAGAACTGACCGAGCCGCACCACCCGATGCGAATACGATAAGCGTAACAAACAGCACAGTAGGGGGCGGCGTCCTCGACGCCCCGGCAGTTGTGCGTAGCAATTTGTAATACCCAATGCGAACACGCCAAACTCATAGATATGCACCGTAGGGGCGGATTCCATATCCGCCCGTGATCCCATCGGGACGTCGAGGACGCCGTCCCCTACAATGCAGAATCGAAACGAACCCGCACCACACGAAGGCTCCCTTGTGTAAAGGGAGCTGTCAGCCGCAAGGCTGACTGAGGGATTGTCCGTATTCGCCGGAAGGAGCAAAATATTTCAACGCCCTACTGCACGGGCGGTCAATTACCACCCTTACGACAAAACCGGACGTTTCCCGAACCCTCAACCCCCAAAAAAGGAGACCTCTATGACCCGCAGAGACAACATCATCGACCTTGCGCTGCCCGTGCTTCTGGCAGCGGCGATGCTTTGCGCCCTGCGGTACGGCAGCGCGGAACTTGCATGGAAGGACATCCTTGCCGCCATGGGGGGTGCGGACGATACCGCCCGCATCATTCTCCTGCAGCTGCGCCTTCCCCGTGTCCTTGGGGCGGCACTTGCAGGGGCGTGCTTTGCCGCTGCGGGTCAGCTTTTGCAGACCGCCACGGGAAACGATCTTGCAGCCCCCAATGTGATCGGCGTCAATGCCGGGACAGGACTTGGGGTCATGCTGATTCTTGCCCTTGCGCCGGGGATGTGGATGTTTCTCCCCCTCGCGGCAGGCATCGGCGCAGTGGCGGCGGCCTTTCTTGCGGCAGGCATCTCCGCGGGACGGAGAAGATCCACCGTTGTGCTTTCCGGTGTGGCGGTAAGCGCCATCTGCTCCGGAGGGATCAGCTTTCTCTCCCTCCGCTATCCCGATGCGGCGGTAAACTATACCGCCTTTTCCGTGGGCGGATTTTCCGCCCTCACCTTGGGCGATCTTCCGGTGCCTGCTGCGGTTTCCGCTGCGGCCTTCATCGGGGCGTTTCTCCTCTCCCCCAAGCTCTCCCTCTTCTGCCTCGGGGACAGGGGCGCCGCAGCGCTCGGTGTCCGCGTGGGACGCATCCGCATTCTCGCCCTGCTTGCCGCAAGCTTTCTCTGCGCTGCTGCGGTAAGCTTTGCGGGGCTTATCGGCTTTGTGGGGCTCATCGTCCCCCATGCCGTGCGCCGTCTCGGTTATGCCGGGCAGGCGCGGCGGCTTTACCGCTGCATTCCCGCAGGCGCGATCCTCACTGTCCTTGCAGACCTTGCGGGGCGCAGCCTCTTTTCCCCAACGGAGCTTCCTGCGGGGATATTGACCGCCCTTCTGGGCGCACCCTTTTTCCTGTATCTTCTTTTGCGGAAAGGCGGTGACAGAGAATGATGCGCCTTGAAAATATTTCCGTAACGGAAGCAAAAAGCCGGATCCTTCGGAATGTGACCCTTTCCGTCACCCCGGGGATCACGGTGCTGCTTGGGGAAAACGGCAGCGGCAAGACCAC
>JAFQKD010000099.1 GCA_017397075.1 Oscillospiraceae bacterium
GCGGACCCGGTGATTTCTTCGGCGCACGGCAAAGCGGACTGCCGGAAATGCGTGTGGCCGAATTTGCGGCAGACGTGGATGTTCTGCAGGCGGCAAGGGATGAGGCTCTTGCGCTTCTTCGGGATGACCCGAAGCTTGCAAGGCCCGAGCATGAGGCTTTGGCAAGACGGGTCTCTGCCATGATGGAAAAAAGCCGCAGTACCATGAACTGAGGCTGTGCTGCCCCTGCCTGCTTTTTTCGTGGGGGGGTTCGGCTATCGGTGGAACAAACTTGAATTTGACAGGAGGCGTTCAAATGGCATTTCGGTGTGAAACGGCGTATGATCAGGAAGCGATGACCGCTATGGCGAAAGCCATACGAAAGACCGCACGAAGAAAGAGAAGTAAGCGCTCTCATGTTTTCGGCGTGATCGTAATTGTGCTTGCACTGCTGCTGACCTTGCCTCTTGGAGATAAGAAATTTGAGATCGATTTCAGAACAGTGATCACATGGGCGGCTGCGGCAATTCTCCTCTTTACGCTGATCTTTGAAGATCGGATCAACGGATATGTAGCGAGAAAAAGGATGCTGCCGGGGCTGGCAAGCGCAGTGGTAACATTTCATGAAGACGGTTATCATTCAGAAACGGAAGTAGGCAGCTCTGATTTTCAGTATGGCACTGTTGCGCTGCTGGCGGAAACGAAGGATTACTTTGTTTTTGTGCTCAGTCAAAACCATGCACAGATTTACAGCAAGAAAAGCCTGACCGGCGGCACAGCGGAAGAATTTCGCGCGTTTATCACAAATGCTGTCGGCAAGGAGATCCGGCAAGTTTAGGCATCAGCGTCTGATTCATCCAATGGTCAGCAACGCATTTTATACTGCCCGGTCTGTGGTCATGTCACAGGCCGGGTTTTTGCGTTGATGAAACAGATGATCCCCGCATAGGATGTACCATTCTGTTTTGGAGGGGATCCTGTGGGCGGAAGACGGTTTTTGAAAAACACCATGCTGCTGACGGGGACATCGATCCTCATGCGGATCGTAGGACTTGCCTTTCAGGCTTATCTTGTGGGACAGATCGGTGCAGAGGGCATCGGACTGTTCTATCTGGTCATGTCCGTCAGCGGCTTTGCATCCACCCTTGCCATATCCGGCTCGCGCTTTGCCGCGCTTCGTCTTGCGGCGGAGGAGATCGGTGCGGGACGTCCCCACGGAGCGGTGCTTGCCATGGGACGCTGCATGGGGTATGCGCTGCTCTGCGGCATCGGTGCTGCGGGTCTATTATATTTCGGGGCGGGTTTCATTGGGATGAGGCTTGTGGGGGACGGACGCACTGTACTGTCCCTGAGAATACTTGCGTTTTCCCTGCCGTTTTTGTCTGTGGGCGCAGTGATCTGCGGATTTTTTACCGCTGTGGGAAAGATAGGGCAATCCTCTGCCGCGCATCTTTTTGAGCAGGCGGTGCGGATGGGCATCACGGCGGCGGTGCTGAGAATGATCCCGCGGGGAAATCTGGAGCTTTCCTGTGCGGCGCTGGTTGCGGGAGGTGCCGGGGGAGATGTGCTGTTCTGCCTTGTGATGCTGCTGCTTTACAGGCGGCAGATCCGAAAAATGAAGGGCGGAGAAAAACCGAGAGGATTGTGGAAAAGGGTGGTCTCCGTTGCCTGTCCCCTTGCTGTGACGGCCTATGTGCGAACGGCGCTTTCCACCCTTGAGCATCTGTGTATCCCCCGGGGGCTTCGGCAGAACGGCGCCACAGCGGAAAAAGCCCTTGCGGATTACGGAACGGTGCAGGGGATGGTGCTTCCCGTGGCCACCTTTCCCTCGGCGCTTTTTGTTTCCATCGCGGAGCTTGCCGTGCCGGAGCTTACCGAAGCACAGGCTGCGGGACGGACGAAGACCATTGACCGCACGGTGAACCGGCTCATCTGCGGGTGTGTTTTGTTTTCTGTCGGTGTTGCAGGGGTCCTGTGGCGTTTTGCAAACGGACTTGGCTGGAGCATTTACGAAAGCCGCGAGGCGGGAGAATATATCCGTGCCTTGGCGGCGCTCATGCCCCTCATGTATCTGGATACGGTGACAGACGGGATGCTTCGCGGACTTGGGGAGCATATGTGGTCCATGTATGTGAACATTGCCGATGCCTGTCTGCGGACTTTGGCGGTGCTGTTTCTTCTGCCGCGATACGGCATGGTTGGGTATCTCTTTTTGCTTTATGCCTCGGAATGTTTTAACTTTGCTCTCAGTATGGGGCGGCTGAGAAAGGTGTGCCGGGTGAAGCTGCCTGTTTCGGGAGCGCTTATGGCGGCACTTGGCACTGCGGGGGCTATGGCCGGGGATTACCTTCTCTTCGGCACTGTGGGAGACAGAACGGCACTTTTGGCGCTCAGGATCTTTTTCTCCTTTGGCGTGTACTGCGGTATTCTGCTCCTTTCCGGGGAAATTCACCTGCCCCACTTGCTCCGGAGAAAAAGGCGTGATACAATGAATTAAAAAAGTACCGCAAACTTGCGAAAACGGAGGAATACTCATGGATATTTTCGAGAAGAACAAAGATATGCTTCTTGGCTTCGGTATTATGCGCATCCCTGAAAATGCTGCGGGAGATGTGGATACTGAGCTTCTCGGAAAGCTTGCAGACAGGTTCATGGAAAAAGGTTACACCTATTTTGATACCGCCCACACCTACCTTGGAGGCAGGGCGGAAGGCGCCTTCAAGACAGCTGTTGCCGAC
>JAFQKD010000100.1 GCA_017397075.1 Oscillospiraceae bacterium
AGGGCGTGGATACCCCTCTGGGCAGCGGTGTCTGGCTGGATACGCCCATGATCGAAATGATCCACGGCGAGGGTACCATTGAAAAGCGGATCCCCGCGATGCTGCGTATGTATCTGAACTACGGCATTGATATGAGAAAAGTCCCGATTCTGGTATACCCCACGCTGCATTACCAGAACGGCGGTCTGGAGATCGGCGGCGACGGTTTCACTAAGGTCATCCCCAATCTGCTGGTTGCAGGTGAGGCAGTCGGCGGCATCCACGGACGCAACCGTCTCATGGGCAACAGCCTTCTGGACATCATCGTCTTTGGCCGCAACGCAGGTAAGGCTGCCGCTGCCCGGGCAAAGGAGATTACCCTCGGCGCAATGAATCTGGATCACATTTCTGCCTATGCGGACGAACTGAAAAAGGCCGATTGTGAGAATGACGGTGTGTCTCCTCTTCTTCTGCCTCAGTATGCCCGTCATGAGCGGTAAGCGGGGGAGAAACAATGGAATTTCTCAATAAGCTTATCGGTCTTGGCCAGACTCCTGTGATTCTCTTCAGCGTATTTATCATCTGCTTCATCGGCTACCTTATCGGCAGCGTCAAGGTGAAGGGGCTTTGCCTCGGTACCGCCGGCGTGTTCCTTTTCGCCCTGCTTTTCGGCTATCTCTGCACCCTGCCCGGTCTTGCGGACGTGCCCGTTCTGGGCAAGTTTGCCATGGCTGATGCCTCCGATGCGAAGATCGGCAGCTTCAAGTTTATCTCCAACATCGGTCTTGTGCTGTTTGTTACCTCCGTCGGCTGCATTGCCGGCCCCAAGTTCTTCCGGAACCTGAAGGTAAATGCCAAGTCCTATGTGCCCATGGGCGTGTTTATCATTGTCATGGGTGCTCTCGTTACCGTGCTCTTTGCCCTGATCCCCGGGATCGGCTCTGCATACGCCACCGGCATTCTTTCCGGTGCCCTGACCTCTACCCCTGCTTTCTCCGCAGCACAGGGCGCTGTTGAGGCCATGGCTCCCGAACAGCTGGGTCTGGTTTCTCTGGGTCACGCTGTGGCTTACCCCTTCGGCGTTATCGGCGTTGTGCTCTTTGTGCAGATCATGCCCCGCATCGTGAAGGCGGACATGGCTCACGAGCGCACCCTCATCGGTGTTTCCGCAGAACAGGCCAATGAGGAAAAGGCAGAGAAGAAGCGCTTTGAAATGGACGAATTCGGCTTCGGCGCATTCGGTCTGGCAGTGGTGCTGGGCATTCTTCTCGGCTCCATCAAGATCCCCCTCAGCGGCGAAGGCTTTGACGGTCCCTGCTTCTCTCTGGGGCTCACCGGCGGCCCTCTGCTCATGGGCCTGATCCTCGCCCACTTCGGTCACATCGGCAAGATCAGCCTGAAGGTTGACGAGCACGCCCTGAAGAGCTTCCGGGAATTCGGTCTCATGCTCTTCCTTGTGGGTGCAGGCGTGGAAGGCGGCGTGGAGCTTGTGGAGCAGGTTGCCGCTTCCGAATACGGCATCATGCTGGTGGTCTACGGCTTCATCGCAGGCGCAGTTATGACCATCATCCCCATGATCGTGGGTTACATCTTTGCAAAGAAGGTCTGCAAGCTGCCCCTGCTCAATAATCTGGGCTCCATCACCGGCGGCATGACCTCCACTCCCGCACTGGGAACCCTTATCGGTGTTGCCGGTACGGATGATGTGGCTGCCGCTTATGCATCCACCTATCCCATTGCCCTCGTGCTGATCGTGCTGGCAAGCCAGCTCATCAACTCGTTTATGCTTGTTTAAGGAGGCTCTCCGCAATGCGTGAAATTCAGGTCAGCGCCATCACCGATGTGGTGGAGAAGCTGTGCATTGAAGCAAACAATCATCTGCCCGGCGACGTGAAGTGCGCACTGGAATCCTGCCGCGCCTGTGAGGACGGCGAGATCGCAAAGGGTGTTCTGGACAAGATCATTGAGAACTACAACATTGCCGACGCGGAAAACGTTCCCATCTGTCAGGATACCGGCATGGCTTGTGTATTTCTGGAGATCGGTCAGGATGTGCACCTTGTGGGCGGCGATCTTCGGGAAGCTGTGGATGAGGGTGTCCGCCGCGGCTATGACAAGGGTTACCTCCGCAAGAGCGTGGTCGGCGATCCTGTCCGCCGTGGAAACACCGGGGATAACACCCCCGCCATGCTCTATACCGAGATCGTTCCCGGTGAAAATGTGAAGATCACCGTTGGACCCAAGGGGTTCGGCAGTGAGAATATGAGCGCCATCCGTATGTTCAAGCCTTCCGCAGGTCTGCAGGGCATCAAGGACTTCATTCTGGAGACTGTGGAAAATGCAGGTCCCAACCCCTGTCCTCCCATGGTGGTGGGTGTTGGTATCGGCGGAACCTTCGATAAGGCTGCGCTCCTTGCCAAGAAGGCGCTGATGCGTCCTCTGGACAGCCATCATCCCGATCCCTTCTATGCGGAGCTTGAGGATGAGATGCTGGAAAAGGTGAACGCACTGGGTATCGGACCTCAGGGTTTCGGCGGCAGAACCACTGCCATCGGTCTCAATATCGAGACCCTGCCCACCCATATCGCCGGTATGCCCTGCGCCATCAACATCAACTGCCACGTGACCCGTCATAAATCGGAGGTGCTGTAATATGGAAAAGCATATCACCCTGCCTTTGACTGAGGAACTGGCAAAGTCCCTCCATGCCGGCGACACCGTGTATCTCACCGGCACCATCTACACCTCCCGTGACGCAGGCCACAAGCGGATGTGTGAGGCTTTGGCAAGAGGGGAAGAGCTTCCCTTCGACCCCAAGGATGCCACCATCTACTATGTGGGGCCCACCCCCGCAAAGCCGGGGCAGGTCATCGGTTCTGCAGGTCCCACCACCTCCGGCCGTATGGATGCCTATGCTCCCACCATGATGAGCGTGGGTGCAAGAGGCATGATCGGTAAAGGCGCCCGCCTTCCCGAGGTCGTGGATGCCATGAAGAAGTTCAGCGGCGTGTATTTCGGCGCCATCGGCGGTGCTGGCGCCCTTCTTGCCAAGTGCATTAAGGAGTGCGAGCTCATCGCCTTTGAGGATCTGGGTGCCGAGGCGCTGCGGAAGCTCTATGTGGAGGAAATGCCCCTTGTGGTCATCATCGACAGCGAGGGAAATAACCTCTATGAGTCCGGACGCAAGGCCTATCTGCAGGCAAGAGACGCAAAGTAATGAAAAAAAGAAGTGAGGCACCCGCGGGTGTCTCACTTCTTGCTTTGGCAGTTGAATTCTGGTTTGCAGTACAGTATAATCATCCTATATGGATTTTGGAGGGAAACAAAATGCGTCTTCTGCAAATGAAAATGGTTTCATCCCTTGAAAAGTGCTTTTACAGCGATGCTGTGGAAAGCAAAAAAGAAAAGAACGAGTTTTTCATGTTCAAAAACGAGCGTCTCTCCTTTCAGGTCATGTTCCGTGCCGTCGATCCGGATGTCATGGTCATGAGGGACTGCAGGGTATCTCTCGGCGGTGCGCTGAAGAAGTACGCAAAGATCCGTCTTGTGGGAAATGTGCTGAATATGTTCCCCAGCAGGGCCAAAAATGCGGGCGGTGAGCTCATCACAGAAGAGCCGGGAGCGTATCCGGATATCCTCCGGCCTCTGGTGTACCCGAAAAGCGTGATGATCCCGGGAAATCAGACCCATGCTCTGTGGATCGATATTGAGCTGCCCGAGGATTTTCCGGCAGGGGAGTACGATATTCGGGTAAACATGTATCCGGAAGGGAAGCGACATACGGTTTCGGGAAAAGTTACCGTGGCGAATGCCCTTTTGCCGAAGCAGAAGCTGATCCATACCGAATGGTTCTACACCGACTGCATTGCAAACTACTACCATACCCCTGCTTTTTCCGAGAAGCACTGGAAGTATATCGAAAACTTCATGAAAACCGCCGTCCGCAACGGCGTGAACATGATCCTCACCCCCCTCTTTACTCCGGAGCTGGACACCTATATCGGCGGCGAGCGGCTGACCACGCAGCTTGTGGATATTGAGCGTACGGGGGAGAACACCTATGCCTTCGGCTTTGAGAAGTTGGAGCGGTGGATCGCGCTCGCGCTGAAATGCGGTGTGGAATATTTTGAAATGCCCCACATGTTTACCCAGTGGGGGGCAACCGGTGCGCCGAAGATCATTGTAAAGGTCAACGGCAAAAAGAAAAAGTATTTCGGCTGGAAGACCGATGCGGTGGGTGAGGAATACACGGCGTTTTTGGGGCAGTTTATTCCTGCGGTCATTGATCTGTTCAAGAAGCACGGGCTGGATGACAAACTGTTTTTCCATGTATCCGATGAGCCCGGGCCGTCCATGCTGGAGCAGTACAAAAAATGCAGCGCCATCGTGGAAAAGTATGTGGGCGGACGACCTGTCATCGATGCGCTTTCCCATATTGAGTTTTACTCCATGGGCGTCGTGAAGAAGCCGGTTCCCTACACGCCTTGCATTCAGGATTTCCTTGATGCGGGTGTTCCCGGACTTTGGGCATATTATTGCGGAAGCGGTCGTGACGGGGTATCCTCCCGGGATCTGACTATGCCGCTGCGCCGCACAAGAGTTCTGGGCGTGCAGCTCTATAAGTACGATATCGAGGGCTTCTTGCACTGGGGCTATAATTTCTATAACTCCATGCAGTCTCACAGTGTGCTGGATCCCCACGGAAACCCGGATGGCGGCTTCTTTACCCCTTCCGGTGACTGTTTTGTGGTGTATCCCGGTGCGGACGGCACTGCGCTTGAGTCCCTGCGGCTGAATGCTCTGCGCGAGGCAATGGACGATATACGGGCGCTTGCGCTGTATGAGGAGAAATTCGGCAAAGAGAAGGCACTTGAGCTTGTAGGGGATATTGATTTCAAAACCTATCCCCAAAATGATGAATACCTCATCGGTCTTCGGGAGACCATCGTAAAAGCATTTCTATAAAGCAAAAAAAACCGTGGTCTGCACGATATCGTGCAGACCACGGTTTTTCTGTGCGTAGTTCAGATGGGCAAGGGTCATCTTCACCCGTTCGGAGATCTTCACGGCGCCCACGCCGAAAATGGAGGTGTAGAGCTTATCGTGAATGTCGCCGGACCACTCTTCGCCGATGGCGGCAGTGCCGTAGGCCATGCCGAGGACAGAGCCTACGGTAGCGCCGTTGCAGTCGGTATCAAAGCCGGTCTCCACAGACATGCAGATGGACTTGCCGTAGTCGCCTTCGCCATAAAGCAGGGAAGCGGCAACGACCTCCGCGTTGGAGATGGTATGGCACCAATCGTGAGCACTGTGTTCATTCCAGCGCCTGTGGATATCGGCAAAGCAGTCTGCCTGAGAAACGCCGCTGTCATACCCCTTCACGATGTTCACGATAGCCTCGTGGAGACGGGAATTTGCGGGGATCTGGGCGATACCTGCAGCAAGGATTTCGCGGATGTCGGTGGTGGTGGCTGCTGCTGCGATCATGGCGGAAGCAAACATCTCGCCGTAGATACCGTTTTTCACGTGGGAGATGCTGGCATCCCGGAAAGCCATGTCGGCAGCGGTTTCGGGATCGCCGGGGTTAATGTAGCCGAAGTAGTCGCCGCGGATCTGGGCGCCGATCCACTCACGGTAAGGGTTCTTATACACAGCGGAAACGGGAGGCTCATAGCCGTTTACAAAGTTGTGGAATGCCACGCGCTCTGCGGTGCAGTAGGCGCTGCGGGGCTGCAGCTCCAGCCATGCGCGGGACATATCGTAGGGGGTGAAGTCCCGACCGTACTTGGTGACCACTTCCTGCGCAAGGACGATGTAGTTTGTGTCGTCGTCAACAGGCATACCATCGATCTCATCGGCGTAGGCACGGGAAGCAAAATCGAACTTGTACTTTGCAAGGATGTCATCGTTCAGATCGGTACGGCGGATGTAGCGGTGCATGGGGAAGTTGCCCGTTTCCTTCAGGAAGGGGTGCAGCTCATTTGTGCGGATGCCTTCCACGGTTTTGCCCAGCATGCAGCCGCAGATGCGTCCCAGCCATGCGCCGTAAAGCTTGTCTTCCAGAGTGTCCCTGTTTACAGGGGCGAGCACGGGGATGTCCCTGCGCAGAGCACGGATGCCTTCCAGATCGGAGGGCTCTTCATAGGCGTAGCCCTCAACGGTTTTGGCATTGCACACAATGTCAAACAATACATCGCCAAGACGCTCCTTGATCTCGTCACGGGGGAGGGCGGCGACAGTCTCAAAAAGAGACTTGTATTCCGCAATATCCAGACCCTCCTCAATGGACTGGTTGTACTCGGTGAGAAGATTGTCGGCATAAAATTCCCACTCATGGACGTTCTTAAGATTCGGTTTCAGCATAATTATCCTCCTTGCTGCATTCGGGATGTCTTACGGCATCCCGAATTTGAATTATTCAATGACCACGGTGCCGAGACTGCCCTTGCCGGTGCCGCCCTTGGGGGTGGTGTTGGGGTAGTCCTCGTTCACGGTGAGGCTGTGGCAGCCGATGATGGTTTCGGGATTCACGGACTTTTCGCCCTTGAAGGTGATGTTTTTGAAGGTCAGGTTGTTTGCGTGGACATTGAGAGAGGTATCAAATAGCTCTGCCCACATCTTGGGATCGGTAAAGCCCCGCTTCCATGTGGAAGACTTGGGACCTACCTCCACAAGGCGCATACCGGCATTGCGGAATTCCTCTTCCGTGAGACCGATGCGGATATTCTCGTAGGTAATGTCCTCGCAGTCAGCGATGATCTCAAAGAGAGCCTCGACCTTGACTTCGCCGAGACCTGTGCCGGTAAGGGCATCGAGACCCACATCCTGGAACCAGACACGGCTGATCTCGCCTGCGATATCGGACTTGTCGATAATGCCGGTAAGGTCGTTCATGCAGTTGGGCTGCTGATACATCTTCACGCAGTAAGCGTTGTGTACACGGCGGTAGAAGCAGTCGGAAATGGGGCACTCGCTCTGGCTGCCGTCAATGTAGGTCTTGCGGCCGGGGAGCAGACGAAGCTCATCCCCTGCGCAATCCAGATCCTGAATGAGCATATGGTGGATGGCACCGAAGCTGACGGCGGAATCCTTCCAGTCCCATGCATTGAGAGCCACAAAGTCATCGCCGCACTTACCCTGCAGACGCTGAATGAGACCGTAGCTGGAGGGGCCGTTTACATGGACACCGTCCATCTTGTTGCGGTCATAGTACATATCCTCAATGACAAAGTGGCTGCCGCCGGCGATGAGCACCGCATAGAAGTTGCAGCGGCGGACAGTTGCCTTGCGGACGGTGAAATTGCGGGCATTGCAGAAGAAGAAAACGCCCAGGAATGCGCCGCCTTCGCCTTCGCTGCCGGCTACGTTTGTCTCGTTGCCGTCGGCATCGAAAAGCTTGGTTGCGGACTTGTCCACTTCGAGGATGACTTCGCTCTCCTCATAGGGACTTGCGTGAGAGCCGCCGAACTGCCAGATACCGCCTTCAACGAGGATATCATGGTCGTTCTTCTCCTCGGGGCAGGCTTTGTGCCGGCCATCAAAAATATTCTCATTGCGGACCATGCAGCCGCCGCAGCCGGGCATAAGCTGCAAAGTGGTCTCCGGATGGACGGAAAGACGCTTGCCGGAGGAAAGCGCAATGGAACGGTTCAGCATGAGGACAAAGTCCACCTTGGGGATGATGACGTAATCGTGAGCCTTAAGGGCTGCGGAAATGACATCGGAAGCGCATTCGCCCTCTTTGAACGCAGCGGCATCAATGGTATAGGGAGCACCCTGACCCGCGAGAGCGCCGCCCTGTTCCTGTTCAAGCGCAAGGATAGGCTGAAGATCCATGAAAATAACCTCCATATCGAATTCTTGTTTCCAATATACCGACTTTGCAGATGTTTGTCAATGGGGAATCGGAAGTCCGTTTTATGACACAGCGGAAGGCGTATACTGCAGAAAACAGGTGCAGACAGGGAGGAAAAATCATGGATCTGCTTGAGGGACTCAATCCGCAGCAGCGGGAAGCTGTGCTGGAAACGGAGGGGTATGTGCGCGTGGTGGCAGGTGCGGGAAGCGGAAAGACAAGGACCCTTGCCCGCAGATATGCATGGCTTTGCGAGGGCATGGGGGCGGACCCGGCCCATATTCTCTGCGTGACCTTCACCAATAAGGCGGCAGCAGAGATGAAAAAACGCATCCGCTCTCTGCTTCCTGATCAGGATCTGGGCTACATTACCACCTTTCACGGTTTCTGCGTGGCGCTGCTGAAGGAGGACTGCAATGTGATCCAGTACCCGCGGACATTTCTGGTGATGGATGATGACGACAAGGAGTCTATCCTCAAGACCGTGTTCGAGACCCTTGGGGTCACCTCCAAGGATACCACGATCCGGGATATGTCCGACTATATCGGCGGGTACAAAGGCACCCACGACTATGTGCCGCTGATGCTCACCATGACCCCGGAGGAGCTTCTGAAGCTGGAGGGCAGGGCGACGGGACTGAAGGACAGGATATTTTACCGCTATCTCTATGAGCAGCGGAAATGCTTCGGTCTGGATTTTGATGATCTTGTGCTTGTGACACTGTATCTTCTGCGGACAGACAGGGAAGCCCGGGAAAAGTGGCAGCAGCGCATCGAATACATGATGATCGATGAGTATCAGGATATCGATAAGGATGAATATGCCCTTTCCGAGGTGCTGACCCAATATCACCGGAACCTTTTTGTGGTGGGGGATCCCGACCAGACCATCTATACATGGCGGGGTGCAGACCCCAACATGATCCTGGAATTTCCCCAGCGCCATGAACCCACAAAGACAATATTCCTCAACACCAATTACCGCTCCGTGCCCCAGATCCTTTCCGCCTCCAATGCCCTGATCCGGAAAAACCACATCCGTCTGGAAAAGGAGCTTTCTGCTGTGCGCCCGGATGGGGAAAAGCCGGTATATTTCCATGCCTCGGCCCAGAAGGAGGAGGCAAACTGGATCGCCGGGGAGGTCGAAAAGCTTCATGAGGCGGGAAAACCCCTTGGCAGCATGGCGGTGCTCTATCGCGCGCACTATGTTTCCCGCCCGGTGGAGGAGGCATTTATTGCCGCAAAGATCCCCTATACCCTTTACAGCGGTGTGGAGTTTTATAAGCGGAAGGAGATCAAGGATGTGATCTGCTATCTGCGTATGCTTACCGGGGGAGATGACATCTCGTTTCTGCGCACGGTGAACGAACCGCGGCGGAACATCGGGCGCAAGCGTATCGAATATCTCAAGCGGGTGGGGGAAGCGCAGCAGAAAAGCCTTTACGAGGTGCTGAAGGATTCTCTGGAGCATCCTCTTTTTCACGGAACCAAGGCCATGGGGTATGTGCGGCTCGTGGAAAAGTACCGCGCCATATACGAAAATCTGGCGCTTACGGATCTCATGGCGAAAATGCTGGAGGAAAGCGGGTACGAAGCCATGCTCCGCACAAACGGTGAGGCGGACAGGCTGGATAACCTTTCGGAGCTGAAGCAGTCCATTTTTGAGTATGAAGCAGCAGCCGGGGAAGAGGTCGCCCTGACGGAATGGCTGGACAGAGCGGCGCTGTTTTCCAATCTGGATCAGGGAGAGCGGCCGGACAGCATTAAGCTCATGACCGTCCATGCTGCCAAGGGGCTGGAGTTTCCCTATGTGTTCCTGACGGGCCTTAGTGAGGGGATCTTCCCCACCAAGCGGACGCTGACGAAGGAAAAGCTGGAAGAGGAGCGGCGGCTTTGCTATGTGGCCATGACACGGGCGAAGGACAGGCTCTATCTTTCCGATTCTGCGGGAATGGATTTTGACGGGGGCTTTCGTCTGCCGTCAAGATTCGTGTTCAACGCAGGCTCGGAGAATGTGCATTTCGTGCGGAAGCTTGACCCGGCTCTTCTGCAGTCGGTGAAGGATCTGGTGGAGCAGACGGAGCAGTTTGATGCAGGTCCTGCCCGGAATGCCGAAGGCTTTGGGGAGGGGGCACGGGTGCGCCACCCCATGCTGGGGGACGGTACGGTGCTGCTCATTCAAAAGGATACGGGGGCATATCTCATCCAGTTTGATAAGTTCCCCACACCCAGAAGCATCCGCAGAGAAATGAAAATGGAGGCACTGTAGTGCCTCCATTTTTCG
>JAFQKD010000101.1 GCA_017397075.1 Oscillospiraceae bacterium
GCCCCCCTTCGCACAGGGCGAAATTCCCGATAGGGCCCATGACATGGTGGTATTTCGTCACCACAACGCCGTTTTCCACGCGGCTGCCGAGGAAATCATACGCCGCCTTTGCCATCTGCCATGCGGCTTTTCCTGCAGCCACAAGCAGAACACGGCCGGAAAATGCCTGCCCTTCTAAGGCGCGGCGCACAGCGGCATCCGGCTGTACAGCCTGTATGGATGCGGAGACGATGGCCTCCGCATGAGAACGTAAAAGCTGATCCATATTGCGTGATCCTTTCCTGTGATGCTTACAGTTTACCCCGGATGGGCAGAAATTGCAATGTCTGCGTGTCTGTGCTATACTGGGGAAAACGCTTTTGAGGTGCAAAATATGGAGTACAAACGCGTACAGGTCCTTGCAAAAGAGACAATGGACGCGCTGTCCCGGGAGATCCGGCCGGGGATGACGCTTCGGGATGTGCGGCGGTTTTGCGAGGAGAAGATGCTCTCTCTTGGGGCAGACTCGTTCTGGTACTGGGACGTCGGCGCGTTTGTGTTTGCTGGGGAGGAGACGGCGGTTTCCGTTTCCGGCAGGGAATATGAGACGAGCGACCGCGTCATCCACGCCGATGACATCGTTACCGTGGATCTCAGTCCTCAGATCGGGAACATATGGGGCGATTACGCAAGAACGCTGATTTTGCAGGACGGTGTCTGCATTTTGCCGGAGGCGGTGCGGAATCCGGAATGGAAGCAGGGACTTCTCCTTGAAAGGGCGCTTCATGAGGAGTTTTGCCGGTTTGCGGCTCCGGAAACCACCTTTGAGGCCGTATACACACATATGAACCTGGTGATCGAAGAGGCCGGATTTGTGAATCTGGACTTTGCCGGGAATCTGGGGCATTCCATTGTCCGGCGAAAGGAAGACCGGGTTTATACCGAAAAGGGAAATGCATTGCCCCTTGGAGCGGTGGAATATTTTACCTTTGAGCCCCATATTGCCCGGCCCGGGTCGGTCTTCGGCTATAAACGGGAGGATATTTATTATTTCAAGGACGGCGTTCTCTGTAAACTGTAAAAGCAAGGCCGTGTATCGAGAGATACACGGTCTTGCTTAATTATTCTGCGATTCCGCCTGCGATGCCCTGATATTCGTTCAGGAAATCCTCCGCGGATTTGGTCATCTGCACGCCGATGCCCTCGCCCTCAAAGCCGAGGAAGATCACAAGATTTCCGAAATGGATGTCCAGAATCTGCACCTTGAGGCAGAAGGTCTGCGCAGAAAGCCATGCTCCGGAGGCTGCGCAGTGATACAGACGGTCACCGCGGACGGAGCCAACACGGTCGGAATATCCCTCCTGAGGGAAGTCGCCGAAGACATTTTTGCAAAGACCGAAGGAAAGCTCCTTTTTGCCCTGGGCATTGACCCAGCGGAGAACACCCTCTTCCTCCCCGAAGGTGACGGAGAGCTCCGTCATGCCCATGGGATTTTCTCCCAGCTTGTAAACAGCGCCGCTTATCCTGCTTTCCAGAGGCTGGTGCTTCTCCCCCTTGATGTGATAAAGCTCCATGCCATCCATGCAGAGGGGCGCTTCGGCAGGGGGGAGCGGCTCTCCCGCGGGGCGGGAAATGAGGCTGAAGAAATGCTCAAAGACGATGCGGAAGGCATCCGCTTTTCCCTGATTGTCGGCGTTGATGACCATGATGAGGTCTTTATCCGGCACGCAGACGGCAAACTGGCCGCCCATGCCGTTAAAGAAGAAGGAATTATCCACCGAACGCCAGAACTGATAGCCGTAACCCTGAGATTCGTAGACGCAGTAACCGCCGGTATGGTTGTCAAACTGATTTGATGTGGCGGCGGTGACATAAGCTTCGTTCAGGATGCCCTCGCCCTTGTTCATGCAGAAGAGCGCCACGCGGAGAAGGTCAATGGGGCGGGCAAGCAGCGCCGAGTCGCTCCATGTGTGACCGCCGGGACAATCCAGCCAGTCCACTTCGCCAACACCGATCTTGTCAAAAAGCCTGTCCTTCAGAAACGCGAACAGCTTCATCCCTGTAAGCCGCTCCACAAGGGAGCCCAGAATGAAAGAACCCTCGCTGTCATAGGCCCAGACAGTGCCTGCGGGGTGAATGCCGGCAGGCTTGAACTCAAAGTAGTGCCGCACACGGTCATCGGGCCTGTCGGCAAACCAATTGGGGCTTCCGTAGCTTGTGGCCATCATCAGCATCTGGCGAATGGTCTGAGCCTTGCGGAAGGGATGGGCGTTTTCGCTTTCGGCGGGGAAATACCTGCTGATGGGATCGTCCAGAGAAATGCGGCCTTCCTGCTCCAGAAAACCGATGGCAAGGGAGACAAAGCTCTTCGTCACGGAATACATTCTGTGCTTGTACTCCCGATGAAAAGGTGCCCAATACTGTTCAAAAATCAGTTTTCCGTGGCGCAGAAGCAGGATGTTGTGGGTCTGGAGATCATTTTCTTCCAGTACATCCACAAATTTGCGGATATTTGCGGAGGAAATGCCCACCTCTTCCGGGGCGGCAGTTTCAAATCGATAAGTCATAGCTTGTCAGATACTCCTTCGTGTTCTCGCACATTTCCCGAAACAGCTTTTTTGCATCCTCGTAGCCGCAGGTCACCAGCGGGTCGCCGGCAAACTGCTGGAAGATACCGTTGACATCCCGATTTCCCAGAGCCTTGTTCAGTGCCTCCTGTTCTGCACAGACACGGCCTACCAGCGGCAGAATTTCCGCGGGGATCTCGCCTGCCATGACAGGGGTCACAGTGCCTGCGCGGAAGACGGCGTTGGTTTCCACCACAGCGCCGATGGGAAGGTTCGGGATCTGGCCCCGGTTGGGGAGATTCACGTTTGTCACAAGGTCGCCAAGACCAAGAATGGCGCGCATCTGCCGAACGCCCTCCTCGCCTGTCTTTTTGATCTCCACAGGAAGCTCGCCGGAAAGGAGCTTCCGGCTTTTTTCCAGCCGTTCCTGCAGCTCCTGTTTTCTCCAGCTGACGGGGGTGAGACCGAAGTGCATTTCCGCCACCCGCTCACGGCTTTCCAGATACCATTTCCCGGGGCAGAACTCTGCAAGATGACGGTCGCCTGCAGCGGCGATCCAGCCGAAGCGGCGGAACAGATCCATCTTCACCTTCTCTTCGCTCATGAAGTAGTTGTTCATCCAGTTGACGTCGACCTTTTCCTTGCTGTAGCCGTCCTTGTACTTTTCGCAGAACTTTGCGTACAGGGGGAAGAGGTCCACATTCTGCCACCGGGCAGAGGTGAGCCAGGTGAAATGGTTCACGGAAACGGGATTTACCTTGATGTCGTCTCTCTCCGGGGTGACGCCGAATTCTTCCTCCACTACCTTCGTGAGGAGAGACTGTGTGCCGAAGACCTCGTGGCAGCAGCCGAAGGCCTTGATCTCCGGGAACACCCGATACAGCGTCCGCACGCAGAGGGTCATGGGGTTGGTGTAGTTGATGACCCACGCATCGGGGGCGTATTTCCTGATATTTTCGGCGATCTCTTCAAACATGGGTGCCGTCCGCATGGCGCGGAGAATGCCGCCGGGACCTGCCGTGTCGCCCACGGACTGCCAGATCCCGTACTTTTCGGGGGTGTGAACATCGGACTCCATCTCGTCAAAGGTGCCGGGGAGGATGGAGATGATGACAAAATCCGCACCGGTCAGCGCTTCGCCGGGGGTTTCCACCGCCTTGTAGATCCAGTTGGGACTGTAGCGGTTGCCGATGGTCTCGTTTGCCTTTGCGGCCTCAAAATCAATGTCGTACAGGTATACGGAACCGGAAAGGTCTTCAGCGCCTGCAAGATCGCTCATGAGACCCCATGCCCAGCCGCGGCTGCCGCCGCCGATATATGCAATTTTGATCTCCATAAGATCACCCTCCTTTTTCTTCATTGTATATCAAGAAACCAAAGAATACCTTGATTTATTTGATGTTATCCCTTGATTATCTTTGTTTAATTGATATAATGATGCCATGAAGCTTGTATCATTTCAGAAAAGACAACTCGACATATCCCGAAATACCGTGCCGGATGACGGCGCAATGACAACCCCCGCCCACTATCACGAGCTGTACGAGATCTATTTTCTGCTGGAAGGGAGCTGTGATTACTTCATCGGCAGCAGGACATATCATCTGACGGCGGGGGATCTTGTGCTTATCCCGGAGGGGGTCATCCACAATACGGTGTACCACAGCACGGGGCATTCCCGGCTTCTCATTAACTGTGCTTCCCGGTATGTCCCGGCCTCTGCCCGCCCCAAGGGGTACATTTACCGGAATGCAGCGCTGACGGAAAAGCTGCGGGAGCTCCTTGAAGCTGCGGAGGCGGAATACAATGCAGCCGACCGATTCAGCGAGGAGGCTGTCAGCTGCCATATCCGGCTGCTGTTTTTTCTCCTTGCCCGCAACCCAAACCAATATGATGCCGCAGGGACGGAAAATGGTGCAGTGAGCCGCGCTGCCGCGTGGCTGCAGCTGCATTTTACCGAGGATGTGACCCTGCCGGAGCTTGCGGAAATCGCCGCGGTAAGCCCGGAGCATCTCTCCCGGCTTTTCCGGAAGGAGACGGGGTTCGGTTTTCGGGAGTACAGAAGTCTTCTGCGGCTGCAGAGAGCGGAGCAGCTTCTCAAGCAGCGCACCGGCGCTTCTGTTGCGGAGATCGCAGCGGAATGCGGCTTTTCGGACAGCAACTATTTCTCCGTAGCGTTCAAAAAGGTCTACGGCCTCTCTCCAAAGCATGTACAGAGATAACGAAATCCGCCTGTGTACACAGGCGGATTTCCTTTATGCATTTTCCAGCGCGGAGATCATCTGCCGACCGACAGCGGCGGCAAAGGACAAAGCGGCGGGGAGCGCTTCCTTCGGCAGCGGGATCTGGAAGCCGAAAACCTCAAAATTCATCTCGCCGTCGTAGCCGTAAGCCTTCAGCGCGGCAAGGATGGCATCCCAGTTGAGCTTTCCCAGATAGGGCAGGGTGTGGATATCGTCCGTAAAATCGGTATCCTGAATGTGCAGACACTTGAGGAGACCCGGTTCCATGCCGTGGATGAAGTTTTCGGGCGCGGTCCCGGTAATGGCAGAGTGACCCACATCCACGCAGGCCACAAAATGCTCGCTTCCCAGCGCGTTTACCACCCGGCACAGGGCTTCGGGAGAAGCAAGCCGACCCTTGAAAAATCCGGTTGCGGAGTCCTTCTCTTCAAAGAGGTTCTCCACAGCGATCTGAATGCCGAATTTCGCGCAGTAGGGCTCAAGGGTCTTGTAGAAGCCGATGTTGTATGCCTCAGGATCCACCCCTTCGGGCACTGCAAGGGAGTGTACCACGATGTGCTTTGCCCCCAGAATGGAAGCGGCCTCCAAAGAGCGGACAATGTCCCGATAGTGAGGCTCCGATTCGTCCAGCGCCTCGCCGTAACGCAGGTCGAAGGGAGCGTGTGCCTGATGACATACAAGACCAAGCTCGTTAAGCTCCCTGCGGATCTTTTCGGCATACTCCCTGTAGCCGTCACCGAGGACGGAAGAGTCCCCATCCATCCAGTAGAAGGAGTAATCAACGCCGTCAAACCCGGCGTTTCGGATCATCTTCAGTCCTGCCACGTCGCCGAAGCGGTTGCGCAGGACGCAGTTTTCCATGGAAAGGATCATCTTTACGCCTCCGCAGGCATGTACTTTTCAATGAGATCGTAGATCTTCTTTGCGGTCTCGCGATCGGCGTCGCTGATCTTGGGCTGGGGGAAGCGGCACTCGCCACAGGGAACGCCATAGAGTTCCATGACAGCCTTCACCACCTGAATGATGGAGGGAGTGATGAGCAGATCCATGATCTCGTTCATTTCATTCTGGCGTTTTCTGGCAGCCGGCAGATCGCCGCTGCGGGTCAGGTCAAAGACCTCTCTTGCCATACGGGCGCAGATATTGTAGCCGGTGCCGATGGAACCGTCAGCACCCAGTGCGGTGTAGGGCAGAAGGAGATTGTCGTAACCGGAGAGCAGGTCAATGTGGGGGTTGTCCTTGCGGACATCGCCGAAAAGACCGAGGTCGGTATCGGTGAACTTGATGCCGGTGATGTTGGGATGGTCGAAGATCTTTTTGAAGGATTCCCGGGTCAGATGCACGTGGGTGCGGGCGGGGATGTTGTACACGTAGAGGGGCAGGGGGCTGTTGTCCGCAAGGGTGCGGAAGTAATTCACATAGCCGTCCTGAGTGTAGCCGAAGTACACGGGAGCAGTGGCGCTGACGGCCTTGCAGCCGCAATCTGCGCTGAACTTTGCAAGCTCAATGAACTCCTCAATAACGTTTGTGCCGATGTGGGCAATGCAGGCGGCGCGGTCGCCGGCAGTCTCGGTGATGGTTTTGATGATGGCCTTCTTGTCGGAAGTGCGCATGTTGTGGTTTTCGCCGGTGCTGCCGTTAATGAACAGACCGTCTACGCCGGAGCGGACGATGTTGTGTTCCACAGCAAGGCGGGTGGCCTCCGGATTGGGATTGCCGTTTGCATCAAAGCAGGATACGATGGCAGAATAGATCATTTGTACTTCCTCCTTATTTTGCGCCGTTCATCACGGCATCTACAGCGCCCTTCAGATAGGCGGTGAAATAGGCTTCGCAGACTTTGTGACCGCCCACCATGTCGATAAGATGGTCGTTCATGATGCAGCCGTCGAAATTCACGTCCCGCAGAGCCTCCAGTACATTGATGAGATTATAGTACCCCGCATCGGGGAAGGTCTCATTAAAGCCGCCGGGAGCATCCAGCGGAGCGGTAACATTGCGCAGATGGATCTTGAAGAGCTTGTTCCGCTCGGCAAAGTAGCGGATGAACTCTTCGGGAGAGCAGCCGATCGCCTTGCCGCCCTCCAGCCAGCAGCCTACGCAAAGGCAGGTGCCGATATTGGGGCTGTCTGCGATCTCGATGGCCCTCTTGTACCCCTCAAAGGTGCCGAAAATGCAGCGGGGAACACCGCCCAGACCGTATACCGGGGGATCATCGGGATGGACGCCGATGTACACCTTGGCGGATTCCGCCACGGGGACGACCTTTTTTATAAAGTATTCATAGTTCTCCCAGAGCTCGTCCTCGCCGTAAACTCTGCCGCTGGAGATGGGGCCGGTGTAGATCTCGCCGTTCCAGAAGGCCTTGTTGGGGGCATCAAGATCGAGACCGCCGGCGGTGGCGCCGCCGCGGACAGGACGGCGGAAATCACCCCGCCAGATACCGTTTCCCATATGGGCATAGGTGGCATAGTGGATGCCTGCCTGACCGAGGTTGTCGATATATTCCAGATATTCGTCGATCCACTTGTCCCTGTCGGGAAGGTTCAGGGTGACGGGGGGCATATTGTGCCATTTGTTGCTGGCAAGGCGGTAGACCCTGAGTCCGCGCTCGCCGAGATCCTCAACGATGCGCTTGTAGCCTCTCGCGCTGTGCTCGGGGACCTGACCGTCGTTCACCATGACCCATTCCACGCCCAGCTGCTTGAGATAGGCGATACCCTCTTCATCATAGTGCCATCTGCCGTTGGAATCGGAATAGACATTGCCTTCCAGCTTGGTTCCTACCTGAATACCGGGCTTTGTGTTGTAATACCCGGGGATGGTTTTCATTTCGATCATGCTTTTCTCTCCTTTTCGTGGGCTTCCAGCATTTCCATGGCCTTTTTCGTTACGTCTTCGCGCCACTGGGGACGGTACCAGATATCCGGTTCTCCGCCTTCCACGAGACCGGGGAGGATGAGGCCGCCGTCCAGCCGCAGGGTGATGCCTGTTGCGTAGGTGGCCTTTTCCGCCATGTATGCCACAGCCTCTCCCATGTCTCTGGGGGTGCCGGAGCGGTGCAGCGGAATGGATTTTCGCAGGAATTCATTCGTTTCCTTCTCCGGATCCTCTGAAGCATGGGGCCACACAGCGCCGGGAGCCACGCAGTTTACCCGGATCCCGTAGGCGCTGAGATCCAGCGCAATGGACTCACAGGCGCGCTTGATTGCACCCTTGAAGCCGCCGTAGAGGAAATCCTCGGGATAGGCCTGCTCGGCACGGCTGGAGGTGATGAAAATAATGGAGCCCTTGATGCCGTCCCGCACCATGTAACGGGCGGCGGCGCCGGCGGTGAGGATGTAGTTTCTGTAGTTGTTTTCGAAGATCATGGCAAGATCCTCTGCCGTTGCGGTGAGGATGCTGCCCCGGGTATCCCGTCCTGCGTTGCACACGCAGAGATCCAGATGCCCAAGCGCGTCATAGGCGGCATCAACGGCCTTCTGGGGACCGTCCGCCTGCTCAAGACTTGCCTGAAACACATAGCATTTCCGACCCAGCGCTTCGATGGCTTTTCGGGTTTCCTCCGCGCCTTCTTTTCTGTTGCGGTAGGTGATGGCCACATCCCAGCCGTGCTCTGCAAGCACGATGGCGATGCCCTGACCGATATTGTGGCTGCCTCCGGTAACAAGAGCTGTCTTTCCCATAACGGAACCTCCTGCAGCTTGATTTCACGCAAATTGTAGCACGGGTGGAGCAGCATTGCAAGGGAGAATCTCGTCTTCCCGCAAACCAAAATTGACTTTTCCCCGGAGTGCGGAATCTGCTTGACAGTGGAATGCGGTTGGGGTAAGCTAGGCGGAGAAAATCAATAAGGATCGAATGATATGAAAGCAAAAATTTCCGCATTCCGTTTTGCCCTGCTGCAGCCGCTTTACTGGTGCTTTGTGGGCTCCATCGGCACCTTTGCCACGGCAATGTTCCTTTCTGAGGGATATTCCGCTGCCTTTATCGGTATGGCGGCGCTGTTTTATACCGGGGGCGGTTTCCTCGGTCAGCTTGCCATGGGCTATGCGGCAGATCGGCTGCGTACAAATCGGGGCGTTTTCGTGGGCGCATCCCTTTTGACGCTGCCGGTGGCCTTTGGGCTTTGCTTTCTGCCCTGGACATGGACAAGGATCCTCTGCCTTGCGCTGGTAGGCTTTTTCCAGACCCCGATCAACGCCATTCTGGATACCTGGATCCTGACAGGGCTTCCCGATGCGGAAAAGCGGTACGGCTTTGTCCGTGCCTGCGGGTCTTTCGGATATGCCGTTTTTATTGCGGTTTACGGTGTGGTGGTGGCAAAATTCGGCTATTATATCATGCCATGGGTCACCGTGGCAGTGTGCGCGCTGACCTTGTTTGTGGCGTTTTCCATTCCCGATGCCGTGGCACCGGCAGTGCAGAAAAACAGCGAAAAACGGAAGCTCACGGAGGATGTAAAGGCGCTTTTCAAGGCAAAACACCTTGTGTGCCTCTATTTCTCCCTGCTGTTTGTGGGACTGGGCTTTGGCGGACTTCACAATATCCTGCCCGCGCTGCTGGAAAACGTGGGCGGCGATGTTTCCAAACAGGGCATCACCATGATGCTTGGCGCACTGCTGGAGATCATCGTGCTGGTGTCGAACTTCAAATTCCTGCGAAAGCAGCCGGTGTTCCTCATTCTGGGCAGTATTCTTGTGGCGTTTCCGGTGCTTCTGGGTGTTGGTCTTGCAAAGACCACATGGACCATCGTCATCTGCACCTCCGGCCGCGGTCTCTGCTATGCCATGGCGCTTCTGGGGCTGCGGAAGGTACTGCTGCATCTGGCGCCCAAGGGGCTGGAAGCCACGGCGCAGGGCATTGCAGACGGGTTCTGCAACTGCCTCGGCCCCATGTTCGGGGCGCTTCTCTGCGGTGTGCTGCTGAACGAATGGGGCTCCATGGTCATGGCGCTTGCCTGCATCGGCTTTGTGATCCTTGCGTTTGTTTTCCTTGTTCCGGTACTAAAAAAGCTGCTGAAAAAACAGACTGCATAAAGCGAATCGCCCCGGCTTAACCGGGGCGATTCGTTTATTTGGTTCCGATCTCGGCGTTTACGTCGCGGACGAATTCAAACAGGGAGAGGTCGGTTTCCATTCCGTCGGAGACGAGACCGAAGATGAAGTTTCCGGCCTTGACTCTGGGGGTCAGGGTATCCTCCATACATTTCCGCTTTTCCACGTCGGTAAGCGCCTCGTCGCGCAGATACTCGGTGCCGTAGGTGGTGATGACGATGAGGTTTTCGCCCAGCGCATCCAGCGCCGCTTCGTAGGGGCAGGTGCCGATGGGGGGCGGTGTCAGACCGTGGATACCGTCAAGACCCACCTCTTTCAGCTCCGGCAGCAGGGCAAGCAGCGCGCCGCACATATGGATCACGGCTTTTTTGCCGTATTTGTGCATGATCCGGGCGTACTCCTGCATGTGAGGCAGAGTATATTTCCGATAGAGCCGGGGGCTGATCATCAGGCTTGATGTATTCTCCACAGGGATGACGGTCTTAATAAAGTCCAGATGCTTCGCCAGAAGCTCATAGCGTGCGCGGCGCTCCTTCTGCACAGCCTCGATGGCGCGCTCCACAAGCTCCGGAGCATCCTCCAGAAGATAATAGAAGTTTTCCAGACCCATTTCATACTCCAAGAGGTGCTGCACCCCGGACTGGTCCACGGTAGGTGTGTAAATGCCGATGTCGCCGATGGCTTCATCCATCATGCGGTAGCTTTCAAGGCTTTTCTGCAGTGCCTCGCCGGAAAGCTCGATCACTTCCACAGATTCCCACATCCGGCAGAGAAGCTCCAGCTCCTCTTCGGTGGTTACGGGGTGCTTGATGGGGTGATTGTCGCTGATGTGGATCTCCAGCGCCTCACCGTCCATGATTCGCCGCTCAATGTACACATTTCCCCGTGTTTCGCGCTCCACGGTGTAACCCGTGCGGATCTCGTAGGGAGGGATGGTCCACAGGTGTTCCGGCATGCCGTAGTCCCCGAACTGCAGTACATCATAGCCCATCTTACGGTAGAACTCAATGGGGGTGATGTTTCTGTATTCGGCGGGCAAATTTTTCCGGGTGATATCGTCCACAAGGGTGGTCAGCGGGATCCGGTCCACGGGAAGACCGTCAAAGGTACGCTCGAGCCGTTCTCTTCCAGTCATAGTACTTCTCCTTATGCTTTCTTTTGGTCAAACATCTCGGCCGCGCCGGCAAGATGCTCGCGGATGGAAAGGTGCTGGGGACAGATATCCTCGCAGGCACCGCAGCCGATACAGGCAGAGGCTCTGCCTTTGCCGCGGACGCTGTTGGAGTAATACATCCTGCTGTTCCAGCCGCCGTACCGCTTCTGGGTATTGTAGGCGGAGAAAATTTCGGGAATGGGGATGTTCATGGGACAGCCCTTCACGCAGTAGCGGCATGCGGTGCATTTTACGGCCTGTTCCGCCTGCAGAATTTCCCGTACTTTGCCGATGGCATCAAACTCCGCCTTCGTCAGGGGCTTTCCCGCAGAAATGGCAGCAGCATTGTCATCCACATCCTGAAGAGTCGTCATGCCGCTGAGGATCATTTTGATGTTGGGAAAGGATGCCGCAAAGCGAAGGCCGTAGGAAGCGGGACTTCCGCCGCCAAGAGCGGAAAGGAGCTTTGCAGCTTTCTCGGGAAGCCGGGCAAGATTTCCGCCCTTCAGCGGCTCCATAACGATGACGGGCTTTCCGTAAGCTTCACAGACCTCATAAAGCTTACGGCTCTGGATGGCGGGATCCTCAAAGTCCTCGTAGTTGAACTGGATCTGCACAAATTCCATCTCCGGATGGTTTTTGAGGATCTCCTCCAGAAGGTCAGCAGTATCGTGGAAGGAAAACCCGATGTGCCGCACCCTGCCCTCCGCCTTCAGCCGCTTCAGCGCTTCGAAAGCGCCTATGTCCAAAAATTTCTGATAGTTTTTTGCCATAAGGGTGTGGATGAGATAGAAATCGAAATACTCCACCCCCACCTGCTCAAGCTGGGATTCAAAGAAGGGCAGAATGTCCGCCTCGGAGGCAACATAATCGATGGTGAGCTTGTCGGCGATGCGGAAGCTTTCCCGGGGGTGACGCTTCACGAGACATTCCCGCAGTCCCTCTTCGCTCTTTTCGTCCATGTATCCCCGGGCGGTATCAAAATACGTATATCCCTTTTCCAGAAAGCGGTCAATAAGGGCGTTGGAAGCTTCAGGATCGGCTTTTCCGTCCTTCATGGGTACGCGGAGATAGCCAAAGCCAAGCTGCGCCTGCTGTGTAAACTCTGTCATGGGTGTTTCCTCCCGTGTTTGATGGTTTAAAGCTGCATTCATTATCTCCCAAACGGCGCTTAACTGCAAGGGGAAATACGAGGGAAAACAGTGGAGTTTTGCGTACTTTGCCGGGAAGGCATAAAAACCACCTCCCTCGTCAGAGGGAGGCTTTTGGTGCTGCGTTTCTTCGTAGGGCGGGGAAACTTGCCGTAATAAAATGTAGGGCAGGGGCTTGCTCCTGCCGTTAGAACCTCTCGATAACGGCAGCACGGCGGGAGCAAGCCCCCGCCCTACAATAAAGAATGAGACCAACTGCTTCTTATGGGCGGCTTCCATATCCGTCCGAACCTTTGTCTATCGTCATTCGTATTCGCCGGAAATTCTGCGTGAATCGGCCTTTCTCCGCGCGGGCGAACGATGTTCCTCCGCAGGAGATCCGAAAACATATCCATCACAATGTAGGGCAGGGGCTTGCTCCTGCCGGGAGAAGCCCTAAAAACAAGGAAACGGCGGGAGCAAGCCCCC